>NZ_JBSFPS010000156.1:0-23046 GCF_053588315.1 Streptosporangium sp. NPDC003464
GTCCGGGCCGTCCCGCGTCACGGACCGTCAGGCCTCGGTCAGGCCGCTGCGCGCCCGGCCGCCGGCCGACTCGCGCACGGCCGCCGCGACGGCGCCCGCCACATCGGCGTGGAACACGCTCGGGATGATGTAGTTGGGGCCGAGCTCCTCGTCGGTGACCACGGCGGCCAGCGCCCTGGCCGCCGCCAGCAGCATCTCCTGGGTGACCAGGTTGGCCTGGGCGTCGAGCAGACCGCGGAAGACACCGGGGAAGGCCAGCACGTTGTTGATCTGGTTGGGATAGTCCGAACGGCCGGTGGCGACCACGGCGGCGTGCTCGCGGGCGTCGTCGGGCGAGACCTCGGGCTCGGGGTTGGCCAGCGCGAAGACCACCGCGCCGTCGGCCATCGTGGCGATGTCGTCGCCGTTGAGGATGCCGGGGGCGGAGACGCCGATGAACACGTCGGCGCCCTTGACCGCGCCGCGCAGGTCTCCGGAGTAGCCCTCGGCGTTGGTGTGGTCGGCGATCCACCGCAGCGAGTCGTCCAGGTCGTCACGGCCGCCGTGCACGGCGCCCAGGTAGTCGCAGACGACGACGTTGTGCGCGCCGGCCGCCAGCAGCAGGCGCAGCACGGCCGTGCCGGCGGCGCCGGCGCCGGCCAGGGCGATGCGGACCTGGCTCAGCTCCTTGCCCACCACCCGCAGCGCGTTGGTGAGCGCGGCGAGCACGCAGATCGCGGTGCCGTGCTGGTCGTCGTGGAAGACCGGGATGTCCAGCAGGTCACGCAGCCGCCGCTCCACCTCGAAGCAGCGCGGCGCCGAGATGTCCTCCAGGTTGATGCCGCCGAATCCGGGTGCGAGGACCTGGACGGTGCGGACGATCTCGTCGACGTCCTGGGTGTCGAGACAGATCGGCCAGGCGTCGATGTCGGCGAACCGCTTGAACAGCGCGGCCTTGCCCTCCATGACGGGCAGCGCGGCGGCCGGGCCGATGTTGCCCAGGCCCAGCACGGCCGAGCCGTCGGTGACCACGGCGACGCTGTTGCGCTTGATGGTCAGGCGGCGGGCGTCCTCGGGGTTGCGGGCGATGGCCATGGAGACCCGGGCGACACCGGGCGTGTAGGCCATGGACAGCTCGTCACGGTTGCGCAGCGGCACCTTCGACTTCATCTCGATCTTGCCGCCGAGATGCATGAGGAAGGTGCGGTCGGAGACCTTGTGGATGACGACGCCCTCGACCACGTCGAGCTTGTCCACGATCGCCTGGGCATGGTCGGTGTCACGCGCGGCGCAGGTCACGTCGATGCGCAATGTCTCGTGGCCCGCGGTGGTCACGTCCAGCGCGGTGACCACACCTCCCGCGGACTCTACGGCGTGGGTGAGCTGGCTGACGGCCTTACCACCCGCCGGCACCTCCAGGCGCACGGTGATGGAGTACGACACACTCGGCACGGTGGCCACAGTCAATCCGCTCCTTTGCGACTGACTTGGTTGGGATGCCTCCATGGTGCCACCCCCAGACGGGTGTCCGTGCCGGGCTTGTTCAGCTCAGCGCTGTCGATGCGGTCACAATCAGCTCCACGCACGTGTCGATCGGGATGCTCGTGCTGTCCAGCACCAGGTGGTAGTGGAGCGGGGAGGCCGGGTCGGCCCGGTAGAAATGACGGACGTAGGCGGCCCGCGCCCGGTCGTTGTCCTCCACGATCCTGCGCGCCTGGCGCTCGGTCACCCCGGTCAGGGTCGCGGTCTGGATCACCCGGCGTCCGGCGGGGGCGTCCAGCCGCACGTGCAGCGCGCCGGGGTGGTCGGCCAGGACCAGCGCCCCGGCCCTGCCGAGGATCACCCCGCCCTGACCCCGCGCGGTCTGCCTGATCACCCTCTCGGTGTGGGCGACGAAGTCCTCGGCGGGCAGGGGCATGTTCCCCGGGAGATACATGTCCACGCCGCCGAAGGAGACCGTCGGCAGCCGCATGGCCTCCGCCAGCAGTCGGCCGAGCCCGTGCTCGGCCCGGTCGTCATGGGCGAGCGCCTCCTCCAGCGTGCAGCCGAGCTCGTCGGCCACCGCGCTGGGGATCGCCCGGTCCATGAAGGGGACACCCAGGCGCCCGGCCACCGCCGGCCCGATCACGCTGCCGGCGGTGCCGTACGTCGCGGAGATGGTGACGACCCGCATGTCCTGTTCATGCCCCCAAAGTGGGGCATTCAGAACAAAAACCAGTATTTAGAACAGTGCGCTCGCCAGGTTCCTGCGGGCGCGCCCGATCGACGGGTCGTCGCCCGGAAGGGCGTCGAAGAGGCCGAGCAGATGCATCCTGACCTTGTCGCGCTCGTCGCCCGAGGTTCGCCGGACCACCCCGATGAGCCGGTCGAAGGCCGTGTCCACGTCACCGGCGAGCATCTCGAAGTCGGCGGCCAGGAGCTGGGCGTCGATGTCGGCGGGGTCGGCCAGCCGGCCCTGCACCTCGGCCGGGTCGACGTCCTGGGTCCGCCGGATCAGCCCGAGCCCGGCCAGGCCCAGCTTGGCGTCCTCGTTGTTGGGGGAACGGGCCAGCAGCCGCTCGTAGGCGGCCACGGCCGCGTCGAGGTCGCCGGCGTCGATGGCCTGCTCGGCGGCGACCACGTCCGGGTCGGCCGGAGGCTCCTGCGGCCGCTCCTCGGCCTGGGCCTCCCCGGTGTCCGGCGGGAGGTATTGGGCCAGGGCCTCCATGAGCTGCGACAGCCAGTCACGCAGCTGCGGCTCGGTGGCGATGCCGGGGGCGACCGCCACCGGCTGACCCTGGAAGATGGCGTACAGGGCGGGCACGTTCTGCACCCGGAGCGCCTGTGCGATCTGCGGGCTGGCCTCGACGTCCACACGGGCGAGGACCCACCTGCCGGCGTTCTCGGCGGCGAGCTTCTCCAGCAGCAAACTGTATTCTTTCGCCTGCTCCGCGCGGGTCACCGTGAGCTCCAGCAGCACGAGGCTGTTCATGGAGCGTTCGACGACTTCCGTCGCGAAGTTGGCGTCATCGACGTAGACGACCTGCACCGGGGTGCCGCCGCTCTCCTGCGCCGCGGCCTCCCGCCGCGCCTGCGCGTCCAGCGCCTGCTTGCGCGCGCCGAGGTCCACGGCACCGTAGAGCGATCCGGGTCGAGTGAAGTCCGCTGGGCTCATACCTCCAATCCTGCCGTATCCCGATTACTGCGCCGACTCCCCACCGCTAGAAGCGGGCGGGCTCCAGGTATACGCCCCATTCGTCCCGGAGCACGCCGCAGATCTCCCCCAGCGTGGCCTCGGCGCGGGCCGCGTCGAGCATGGGCGGGATGAGGTTGCCCTCCCCCCTGGCGGTCCGGGCCAGCGCGGCCAGCGCGCCGTCCACGGCCTCCCGGTCGCGGGCGGCGCGGCGGGCGGCGAGGACGCGGTTCTGCTCACGTTCGACCTCGTGGCCGACGCGCAGGATCTCCAGCGGCTCCTCGACGGTGGCCGCGTGGCAGTTGACCCCGACGATCCGCTTGTCCCCCTTCTCCAGTTTGCGCTGGTAGCCGAAGGCGGCCTCGGCGATCTCGGACACGAACCAGCCGTCCTCGATGCCGCGCAGGATCCCCGAGGTCATCGACCCGTCGTGCCCCATGTCCCGGATCCTCGCGAAGATCGCCTCGGCCTCGGCCTCCAGCCGGTCGGTCAGCGCCTCCACGTACCAGGATCCGCCGAGCGGGTCGGCGACGTTGACGACCTCGGTCTCCTCCATGATCACCTGCTGGGTGCGCAGCGCGATCTCGGCGGCCTTCTCCGAGGGCAGCGCCAGGACCTCGTCCAGCGCGTTGGTGTGCAGCGAGTTGGTGCCGCCGAGCACGGCCGCGAGCGCCTCGACCGCGGTGCGCACCACGTTGTTGTACGGCTGCTGCGCGGTCAGCGACACCCCCGCGGTCTGGGTGTGGAAGCGCAGCCACTGCGCCCTGTCGGTCCTGGCCCCGTAGACGTCGCGCAGCCACCTCGCCCAGATCCGCCGGGCGGCCCGGAACTTGGCGATCTCCTCGAAGAAGTCGATGTGCGCGTCGAAGAAGAAGGACAGGCCCGGGGCGAAGACGTCGACGTCCAGCCCCCGCGACAGGCCGAGCTCCACGTAGCCGAACCCGTCGGCCAGGGTGAAGGCCAGCTCCTGCGCCGCCGTGGAGCCGGCCTCGCGGATGTGGTAGCCGGACACGCTGAGCGGCTTGTAGGCCGGGACGCCGGCGGCGCAGAACTCCATCAGGTCGCCGATCAGCCGCAGGTGCGGCCCGGGGGCGAACAGCCACTCCTTCTGCGCGATGTACTCCTTGAAGATGTCGGTCTGGAGCGTCCCGTTGAGCCGGGCGGCCGGCACCCCCTGCCGCTCGGCGGCCACGACGTACATGCAGAAGATCGGGGCGGCCGGGCCGCTGATCGTCATGGAGGTGGTGACGTCGCCGAGCGGGATCCCGTCGAAGAGCAGGTCCATGTCCAGCGCGGAGTCGATCGCCACGCCGCAGTGGCCGACCTCGCCGAGCGAGCGCGGGTCGTCGGAGTCGCGGCCCATCAGCGTCGGCATGTCGAAGGCCACGCTCAGCCCGCCGCCGCCCGCGCCGAGGATCATCCGGTAGCGCTCGTTGGTCTGCCGGGCGTTGCCGAACCCGGCGAACTGCCGGATGGTCCACGTCCTGCCCCGGTAGCCGGTGGAGTGCAGGCCCCGGGTGAAGGGATACTCCCCCGGCCAGCCGATGCGCTCCATGCGCGGGTCGTCGCCGGTGGGCCCGTAGACCGGCGCGACGTCGAGGCCGGAGAGGGTCCGGAACCCGGATCCGCGCGTGCGGGCCCCGTCGAACCGCGCCTGCCAGCGCGCCCGCCCCGCCTCGATCTCCCCGGCGTCCATGGCCAGCCCCCCTGTACGGCTCGCGGCTCCTGTCCGGCGTGTGGCCTCACAGAAAATACTAGGACGCCCTATTAATTCCCGGCGGGCGCGGGCCACCGTACGGCCGGCGCGGGCCGCTGTGCGGCCGGCATGAGCCACCGTACGGCCAACATGGGCCACCGTACGGCCGGCGCGGGCGCCGGACCGCCGGACCGCCCCGGCCGTACGGCTCCGCCGGTCAGCCCTCGAAATCCCCCGCGGCCACCCGCAAGGTCCTGAGCAGCCCGAACATCTGCTCCAGCTCCGCCTCGCCGTACATGGTCATGGCGAAATCGGCGCCCATCAGATCGGCGGTCGCCCGGTCCACGACCTCCCGGCCCCCGTCGGTGATCTCCGCCAGCACCCCCCGGCCGTCCCGGGGGTTGCGCATGCGGCGGACCAGCCCGGCCCGCTCCAGCCGGTCCACGGTGTTCGTCACGCTGGTGGGATGCACCATCAGCCGCTCGCCGATCGTGGACAGCGGCAACGCTCCCGTCTTGCTGAACGTCAGCAAAACCAGTGCCTCGTACCGGGCAAAGGTCAAGTCATGCGGTTTAAGTAGCGTGTCCAGTTGCGAGAGCAGGATCTGGTGCGCTCTCATGATCGACGTGACGGCGGCCATGGCCGAAGACGGCCCGAAGTGAACACGCCACGTCTCCGCGGCGCGCTCGATGGGGTCGAACGGCAGATTCAGCTGACCTGTAGCCACAGGGCTACGGTAGCGCGGCCTCATCCCGGTTCGCCCATATACGTAGAGTCACCGGATTGACGGCTTCACCAAGAACCCGGGCGCCAAACGTCACGCTCAGTTATGGTTCCCACATCGAATGGTGAGGGCGTGGCCAAGTGGCAGCGCGGACTCGCTCCGGCCTGCGGGGGATGCAGACCGGATCGGTCGCCGAGGGGACCGGCGGCCGCATTCACGGCACGGGGGGTTGCTTGATGAACGACAACTCAATGGCGTGCGGACGCCGCACGGGCTTCTGCTCAGCCGGCACGGCGTGGACCCGCTCCACGCGCGCCGGTGCGTGAGAACAGGGGCGTTTCACGCGAAGAACTCCAGCAGAGCGCAATGGTGGCGGTCGCCGTCCTGCTCGTGCTTGGTGTGGCCGCGGCGTGGAGCGTCCTCATTCCCGGTGTCAGCGCGTGGGAGAACATCATCGTCGCGGTGATCGGCTCGCTCCGCGTCACCGGCCCCGTGGCCGCGGCGTTCGCCGCCTGGGTGGCGGTGCGCAGGCGGCGCGGGACCGGCCGGCGGTCGCTGACGACCTGGCAGGCGGTGCGCGCGCCGCTGGCGGTCCTGGTGGCGGTCGGCGGCGCCTTCACCGCGACGCTGCTGGTCCTGGCGGTCCGGGCCATGCTCACCGAGCAGGCGGGACGGCTGCTGCCCAGCGGCCTGGTCATGGGCGTGGCCGGGCTGGCGCTGTACGTCGCCATCGGCTGGGTGACCGGCTGGCTGCTGCCGTGGACGATCACGCCGGTGCTCGCCGGGCTCGGCTGCTACGGCCTGTTCACCTGGCTGGCCCAGGGCGCGACCTGGGCCGACCGGCTCGCCCCCACCACGCAGGAGCCCTACGACCCCTTCCGGGGGCTCAGCGCCGCCGCCCTGACCGACCAGACGCTCTGGCTGCTGGGCGTCAGCGCCGCGCTGCTGCTCGGCTGGGCCGCGGTCGTGACCCGGCAGTCGCTCGTGCTGGCCGCCGCGCTGCTGGCGGTGCTGGCCGCCGGGACCGGAGTGGCCCGCCTGCTCAGCGAGCCGACGACGATCTCCGCCCAGCGGGTGGTCTACAGCTGCCAGGAATGGCCGATCATGGTCTGCGTGCATCCGGGGATGCGCACCGGGCTGCCCGAACTCGGCTCCGCGTTCGTCAAGATCGCATCCCGGCTGGCGGGGACGCCCGGTGAGTTCTCCCGGCTGGAGCAGCATCCCCGGCGCGAGGACGTCTCCCTGCCACCTGGCGCGGCCCCGATCCACGTCGACGACCTGGCCGCCGGCTTCGCCGACGAGGCGGCCGACGAGTTCGTCGAGAGCCTGGCCGAAGACTGCGACGGCACCCCGGCCGGCGGATACCGCGACATCGTGTCCGCGTGGCTGCGCGGCAAGCCGCTGCCCAGCGGGCCGCTCCCCGAGCACCAGTACGCCGCCGCCTGGTTCTCCGGCCTCACCGACGCCCAGCGGCGGGACTGGCTGCGGCTGTACTACTCCGACTTCGTCGGCTGCCGGCTGCAGAGCACTCACTTCGGCGGGCAGATGGGAGAGACCTGGCAGACAGGCGGGCCCACGCGGCCGGAGCAGATCGGCCAGAACGGTCAGGGCCTGCCGGTCCCGCAGGCCGAGCCCTCCTACCAGGCGCCCGCCGCCGTGCCCTCCGCCGCCCCGGTCCCGCCGGCCCTCCCGGGGGAGGCCCCCGCCGAGAGACCGCGGACGGAGACACGGCCGCGGGGCTGACAAGATCAGCATAGGCTCGGCGTGAGAAAGCGGCCGCCGAGGGAAGGAGACCGCTGTGAAAGCCCCTACAGAAGCACCGCCCGAGGTCCCCTCCGCGCCTCGCCGGCGTGGCTGGCGCTTCCTCGCCGGGCTCCTCGTCGCCGTCGCGCTCCTCGTCGTGGGCGCCCGCCTGGCCTGGTCCTGGCTGGACCCGTTCGGCGGGACCACGGTCGACCGCAGCCAGCCCGTGCTGCTGCAGTCCATTCACGACCTGAGCCGCTTCGAGGCGGCCACCGGCAACTTCCAGGTCGTCGTGGACCTGGAGAAGGACGCCGCCTTCCTGCCCGACGCCGTCAAGGGCAGCCGGACGCTCTTCGTCGGGGCGGGCGGCGTCGACGCCTACGTCGACTTCGGCGGCCTCGCCACGGGCGCGCTGACCGTCTCGCCCGACCGCAAGGAGGTCACGGTCAAGCTGCCGCGCGCCCAGCTCGAAAAGCCCAACCTCGACAACAAGCGCTCCTACGTCTACGCCCAGCAGCGCGGCCTGTTCGACCGGGTCGAGGACTTCCTGTCCTCCTCCCCGGCCGACCAGCAGGAGCTCTACGTGCTCGCCGAGAAGAAGATCGCCGAGGCCGCCCAGGCCAGCGACCTGCGCAACCGCGCCGACCAGAACACCAAGAACATGCTCCGGGGCATGCTGACCACCCTCGGCTTCGAGAAGGTGACCGTCAAGTTCGCCGACGAGCCCTGACCGCCCGGCGTCAGCCGACGGCCGCCAGCAGCTCGTCGGCGGCCCGGTAGGGATCGAGGCCGGCCTCCAGGACACGGGTGGCGAGGGCGTCCAGGCGCCGGTCCCCGTGGAGGTGGGCGGAACGGGAGCGGAGGGCGGCCAGGGCGATGGCCTCGATCTCGGCGCAGGCCCTGGCATGGCGCCGGCGGCCCAGCTCACCGGAGCTCTCAAGATAGGCCAGGTGCCCGTCGAGGGCGGCGACCACCTCCTCGGCGCCCTCGCCCCGGACGGCCACGGCCGGCACGATCGGCGGCCGCCAGGCCCGTCCGGCCAGGGCGACCATGTTGCGGAGCTCGCGGACGGCCGCCTGGGCGCCCTCGCGGTCGGCCTTGTTCACCACGAACACGTCCGCGATCTCCAGGATGCCCGCCTTGGCCGCCTGGACGCCGTCGCCCATGCCCGGGGCGAGCAGCACGACGGTGGTGTCGGCCAGTGAGGCGATGTCCACCTCGGCCTGGCCGACCCCGACGGTCTCGATGAGGACGACCTCGCACCCGGCGGTCTCCAGGACGCGCAGCGCCTGGGGCGTGGCCCAGGCCAGGCCGCCGAGGTGGCCGCGGCCGGCCATCGACCGGATGAACACCTCCGGGTCGGTGGCGTGCTCCTGCATGCGGACCCGGTCGCCGAGCAGCGCCCCGCCGGTGAACGGCGAGGACGGGTCCACCGCGAGCACGCCGACCCTCATGCCCCGCCTGCGGAACGCCTGGATCAGCATCCCGGTGGAGGTGGACTTGCCCACCCCGGGGGCACCGGTGAGCCCGATGACCCGGGCCCGGGACGGCCGGTCCGCGCAGAGCTCCGCGGTGATCTCCCGGAGCCGGGGCGAGCCGTTCTCCACCATGGAGATCAGCCTGGCCACCGCGCGGGGCCGGCCCTCCCGCGCCCGCGCCACCAGATCGGGGACGTCCAAGGCGGGCGCCGGCGCGCCCCGGGCGGCCGCGGCAGGACTCCCCGCGGCCGGGGGCCGCCGGTCCCGTGCGGTCGGTGACGGCGCGCCCCGAGCGGGCGGCCCGGGACCCCGAGCCGCCGGTGACGGCGCGCCCCGGGCGGCCGTGCCGGAGGCGTCCCCGGCCGGGGACCGCTCGTCCGGCGCGGCCACGTCGGATCCCTCCGCGGTCAGGCCGAGGGGACGCGGATGATCAGCGCGTCGCCCTGGCCGCCGCCGCCGCACAGGCCGGCGGCGCCGAGCCCACCGCCCCGGCGCTTGAGCTCGTGGGCGAGGGTGAGGACGATGCGGGCGCCGGAGGCGCCGATCGGATGGCCGACCGCGATGCCGCCGCCGTTGACGTTGACCTTGTCGAGCGGCACGCCGAGCTCCTTGGCCGACTGGAGGACGACCTGGGCGAAGGCCTCGTTGATCTCCAGCAGGTCGAGGTCGTCGGCCGAGAGGCCCTGCTTGCCGAGGGCGTGCTTGATCGCGTTGGCGGGCTGGGACTGGAGCGAGTTGTCGGGCCCGGCCACGTTGCCGTGCGCGCCGATCTCCGCCAGCCAGTCGAGGCCCAGCTCCTCGGCCTTGGCCTTGGACATCACGACCACCGCGCAGGCGCCGTCGGAGATCTGCGAGGCCGAACCGGCGGTGATGGTGCCGTCCTTGCTGAAGGCCGGCCGCAGCCGCCCCAGGGTCTCGACCGTGGTGTCGCCGCGCACGCCCTCGTCGGCGGCGAAGACCAGCGGCTCCCCCTTGCGCTGCGGGATCGACACCGGGACGATCTCGTCGTCGAGCACGCCGTTCTTGATCGCGGCGGCGGCGAGCTCGTGGGAGCGGGCGGAGAAGGCGTCCTGCTCCTCGCGGGTCAGGCCCAGGCGCGCGTTGTGCCGCTCGGTGGACTCGCCCATGGACACCTGGTCGTAGGCGTCGGTCAGGCCGTCGAAGGCCATCGAGTCCACGATGTCGGCGCCGCCGTACTTCACCCCCCGGCGCAGGCCGGGCAGCAGGTGCGGGGCGTTCGACATGGACTCCATGCCGCCGGCGACCACGATGTCGAACTCGCCCGCCCTGATGAGCTGGTCGGCCAGGGCGATGGCGTCCAGCCCGGACAGGCAGACCTTGTTGATCGTCAGCGACGGCACGGACATCGGGATCCCGGCCTTGACGGCGGCCTGGCGGGAGGGGATCTGGCCCGCTCCGGCCTGGAGCACCTGGCCCATGATCACGTACTGCACGGCTTCGGGAGCGACGCCGGAGCGCTCCAGCGCCGCCTTGATGGCGATGCCGCCGAGCTCGACGGCCGACAGGCCGGCCAGCGAGCCGAGCAGCCGGCCGATGGGGGTGCGAGCTCCGGCGACGATGACGGAAGCAGACATAAAAGGGGCCTCCCTGGCGGGACTTGGGGCGACTTTGCCACCATACCCATGAGCACCTGAGCGACCGCTATGGAGGCCGGCCCTATGTTCATGCGTATCGACCATGTGGCAATCGCCTGTCACGACCTCGAGGAGAAGATCGCGCTCTTCGAACGGATCTTCGAACTGACGGTGGTGGCGCGCGAGATCAACGAGGAGCAGGGCGTCAAGGAGGCGATGCTGCACGTCGCCGACGGCGACGGCGGCGGCTCCTACATCCAGCTCCTCGAACCGCTCTCCCCCGACACGCCGGTCGGCAAATTCCTCGCCAAGCGCGGGGAGGGGGTGCACCACGTCGCGTTCGGTGTCCCGGATGTGACCGAGGCCATGGGGGAGATCGGCGGCAGGGGCGTCAGACTGCTCGACGAGAAGCCCCGGCACGGCTCGATGGGCTCTTCCATCGCTTTCTTGCATCCCAAGGATGTGGGAGGAATGCTGACAGAACTCGTTCAGGCCCGACCCACTGACCAAGGCCATAACCACTGATCGAGCGTTCTGTCAAATGCAAGAAAGGCTCATACGTAACAAATCGCGCAGAAAGTCGGAGGAGACCGCCAACACGGCAACACCAGAGTACGCTGGCCTATCACCGGACGTGGATCCCGCCACGGCTCCCGCCTCGGATGTCCGAAATCCCCCGTCCGGCCCGTGTAGCCGTCTCGACAACCCAGGATCGAGCCTCCATGCAGTCCGACATCGACGCCCAGCTCAACAACTTCTTTGAAGACGCCCCCGCTCGGGAATTCGACGTGGTGCTCCGTGGCTATGACCGGCACCAGGTTCACGACCATCTGAAGCAGGTCGACAACGAGCTGCGCCAGGCCCGGGAGCAGGTTCAGGGCCTGCAGCGAGATCTGTCCGACTCCCAGCGTCAGTTGCAGGAGCAGGAGCGCCCGACCTACTCCGGCCTGGGGGCGCGGATCGAGCAGCTGCTCCGCCTCGCCGAGGAGCAGGCCACCGAGCTGGTCCAGGCCGCCCGGTCGGAGGCGAACGAGATCAAGGCCGCGTCCAAGGTCGACGCCGCCGACCTGCGCGCCGCGGCGGAGAACGAGGCGGCCGAGAAGCGCGCCCTCGCCACCCGCGAGGCCGACGACATGCGCACCACCGCCGAGCGCGAGGCCGAGGAGATCCGCTCGACCGCCCGCCGGGAGGCCGACGAGCTGACCGCCACCACCGAGCGCGAGGTCGCCAAGCTGCGGGCCACCGCCGACCACGAGGTGGCCGAGAAGCGCGCCGACGCCGAGCGCGAGATCGCCAAGCTGCGCACCACCACCGAGCGCGAGGTCGCCCAGCTCCGCGCCTCGACCAAGCGCGAGCGCGACGAGGTCCTCACCACCGCCAAGCGCCAGGCCGACGAGATGCGCGCCCAGGCCCAGCGGGTCCTGGAGGAGTCCGAGGCCAAGCGCGCCCAGGACGAGGCCGAGTTCGAGATCCAGCTCGCCGCCCGCCGCGAGGAGGCCGAGCGCCAGGAGGCCGAGCGCCACGCCACCGCGCAGGCCAACACGCAGAAGCTGGTCTCCGAGGCGGAGCAGCGCGCGGCCACCGCCGAGCAGCGCGCCACCAAGGCCACCCAGCAGGCCGAGCAGACCCGGCGCGAGGCCGACACCCACGCCAAGCAGCTGCTCGCCAACGCGCGCAAGAACGCCGACCAGCTCGTCGCCGAGGCCAAGGCGAGCGCCGAGTCGATCGTCTCCGACGCCAAGACCGAGTCCGAGCGGACCCGCTCGGTGGCCCAGCGCCAGGTCGACGAGCTGACCCGCCAGCGCGACAGCATCACCAGCCACCTCGCCCAGCTCCGCCAGCTGCTCGGCGGCGCGCCGCTCCCGGCCTCCGAGCCGGAGCCCGCGATCGCCGCGGCCCCGGCCAAGCCGGCCATCCCCGCGGCCAACGGCAGCGAGAGCCCGGCTCCCGCGCCCGCCCCGGCCAAGGCCGAGACGAAGGACGACGACGCGGAGTGGTGGCAGGAGTAGGCACCACCGGATCGGGGCGTTGACGACGGCTACGGGAGAGCCTGGCGACCTTCGGGTCGCTAGGCTCTCCTTCTGTCTTTCCGCCGTCCCGCGCGGCTCCGCGCACCCCGCGGCGCGCTCGCGCGCACCCCTGAGCTAGGAGCAGCCGTGCCCGAAGCGTCCCAGACAGCCGACGTCCCCGCGGCGCCCGCGCCGGGACCTCGCACCTCCCCGGAGGCCCTGGAGGAGCACGCGGCGCCGTACGGCCGGCCGGGTAAGCCGCTGGCCAAGAACCCCTTCCTGATCGGCCTGACCGCCGGCATGGGCCTGCTGACCGCGTGGGCGCTGGCCCAGGCCCTGGTCACCTCGCGCAGCGTGATCGTCCTGGTCGTGGTGGCGATGTTCCTCGCCCTGGGACTGAACCCGGCCGTCGAGGCGCTGCAGCGGCACCGGCTGGCCCGCCGCGGGGCGATCACGATCGTCTTCGGCGCGGTGATCATGTTCTTCGTGCTCTTCGGGCTCGCGATCGTCCCGCCGGTGAGCCAGGAGATCACCGCGTTCATCGGCGCGGTCCCCGGCTACATGCAGGAACTGCTCACCAACCCCACGCTCAAGGAGCTCGACAGCGACTACCAGATCCTGACCCGGGCGGGGGACTTCATCACCGGCGGCGGCCTCGCCACGACGGTGGCCGGCGGCCTGGTCGGCGCCGGCGCCGTGGTGTTCAACGCGTTCTTCTCCGGGGTCACGCTGCTGGTCCTGACGCTGTACTTCCTCGGCTCGCTGCCCTCGATCAAGGACTACCTCTTCCGGCTCGTGCCGAGCAGCCGCAGGGAGCGGACCCGGGCGCTCGGCGACGAGATCATCAGCGGCATCGGCGGCTACGTGGCCGGCAACCTGCTGATCTCGGTGATCGCCGGCGTGGTCAGCTGGGTGTTCCTCGGCGTCCTGGGCGTCGAGTACGCCCTGGCGCTCGCCCTGGTCGTGGCGGTCACCGACCTGATCCCGCTGGTCGGCGCGACGATCGGCGCGGTGCTGGTGAGCGTGGTGGCGCTGCTGCAGTCGGGGACGCTGGGCATCGCCTGCGGGATCTTCTTCCTGGTCTACCAGCAGGTGGAGAACTATCTGGTCTATCCGCGCGTGATGAAGCGCTCGGTGGACGTGGCCCCGGCGGTCACCGTGATCGCCGCGCTGTTCGGCGGCGCGCTGCTCGGCATCGTCGGAGCGCTGCTGGCCATCCCGGTGGCCGCGGCGATCGCGCTGATCATCCGCGAGGTGGTGCTCCCCCGGCAAGCCCGGCTATGAAGCCGGCCACCGCGCGGTTGAACGCCTCGGGCTGCTCGATCGCGCTCAGGTGGCCCGCCTTCTCGATCACGGCCAGCCGCCCGTCCGGCACGGCCTCGACCATCGTCTCGGCGTCGGCGAGCGGGGTGAGCAGGTCCTCCTCCCCGACGATCACCAGCGCGGGTTCCTTGAGCCCGCGCAGGGTGTCGAGGGAGTCGGAACGGGCCGCCATGGCCCGCTGCGCCCAGGCCACGGCCTTCGGCGGGGCCGACTGGACCAGCCCGCGCACCCGGCCGGACACCATCGCCCTGCGCCGCGCGGTCGTCACCCCCAGCAGCGACGGGAGCACCTCCTCCACCAGGATCGAGGTGCCGCCGTCGAGCACGGCGGCGGCGATGCGCTCGCGGTTGGCCCTGGCCGCCTCGGCATCGGCGGCCGCCTTGGTGTCGGCGAGGACCACCCCCAGCACCCGGTCGGGGTGCCGGCGGCACAGCGCCATCGTCACGTAGCCGCCCATGGACAGCCCGCCGACGACGGCCCGGTCGACGCCCTCGTGATCGAGCAGGCGCACGACGTCGTCGGCCATCACGTCGAGGGAGGGGGCGTCGTCGCCCAGCACCGAGCCGCCGAAACCGCGCAGGTCGGGGGTGATGACCTTGCAGACGGCGCTCAGCCCCTCGCGCTGGGCCAGCCACATGGCCGATGACAGAGGGAAGGCGTGCAGGAGGACGACCGGAAGTCCCTCGCCCGCCGATCGCGTGTACAGGTGCACGCAGTCCACCGTAATCGCGGACCGGCGATCTGGCACCCCTTGATTCACAACGGGTTGTGATGGCGCGCTGACTCCACCGTCAAGGACCGGGCGGGGCCCCTGCGGCCCGGCGGGCCGCCTCCCCGCCCCCGGGGCCGTGGGCGCGGGCTCCGCCGCCGGGGGCCGGGCGGGACCCTACGGGCCGGCGACCTCCGTGGGGAGGGGGTGGACGGCCGGGTTCACCCGCCGGACGATCTCGTTCAGGACGATCCGCACGTACGGCTCGCCGACCCACAGGTGCTTGGCGCCGTCCACCCCGATGACCTCGGCCTGGGGGACCCGGGCGAAGCGCTCCCGGGCCTTGTCCGGCTGCAGGTAGTCGTCGAACTCGGGGACCAGCACGGTCAGCGGCCGGCCGAACTCCGCCCACACGTCGAGGTCGGCGTCGGTGGCCCGGTGCAGCGGCGGGGAGAGGAGGACGGCCCCCTCCACGAGCGGGTCGTGACCCCATTTGAGCACCAGCTCGGTGCCGAACGACCAGCCGACCAGCCAGACCCGCGGCAGGTCGTGGAACTCGGCGTACTCCAGCGCGGCGGCGACGTCGAGCCCCTCCTGCTCCCCCTTGCCGAAGGCGCCCTGGGAGGTGCCCCGGTCGGAGGTCGTGCCGCGCGTGTTGAACCGCAGCACGGCCAGGTCCGCCAGCGCGGGCAGCCGGTTGGCGGCCTTCTTGTAGAGGTGGCTGTCCATCATGCCGCCGTGCGTGGGCAGCGGGTGCAGGCAGATCAGCGTGGCCACCGGGGGCCGGTCGGCCGGCAGGGCCAGCTCGCCGACGAGGGTCAGCCCGTCGGCCGTGTGCAGCTCGATCGGCTCCCTGCGCGCGGGCAGCACCGTAGAGGCCCGGATCTCCATGTATCCCACTCCATCTCGTGAGCGGGCGCCGGTGGACCGGGGTCCGGGGACGGGCGCCACGCGATCGTCGTCAGTATCGGGTCCGGCCGGGGCCGCGCTTGACCCGGTTGCGCCAGCACGCGGTGTGCCAGTGCCTGCGCTCGTTCTCCCCGCCCGCCCAGGCCGGCCAGCTCACCAGGTGCGGCAGGCCGGACCTGATCTCCTGGTCGCAGCCGGGGCAGCGGTAGACCTTGTCCGCTCCGGCGCCGGTGACCCGGCGCACGTGCCAGTCGCCGTCGGGCCACTCCTCGACCTGGTCGACCCCGGGCACGGACCCGCCGACCGGGCGGGAGGAGGAACTGCGGCTGCCGCCCCGGTCGAAGGGGCTCATCCGGCGGGCTCTGCGAGGGCTCATGGCAGGTCGCGGATGCTCCGCACCCCGGCCGTGACGAGCTGGTCGAGCAGTGGCGCCGGGGCCAGGGACGGCTCGCGATACTCGGCGTAGAGGGCGCGCAGCCCGTCGCGGACGGTCTCCAGCCCCAGCTCGTCGAGCATCTCGAACGGCCCGGCGGGGTAGCCGCAGCCCAGCCTCATGGCCGCGTCGATGTCCTCGACGCTCGCGTAGCCGGAGTCGTACATCCGCACGGCGTCGTTCAGATACGGGTAGAGGAGCGCGTCCACCACGAACTCGGCCCGGTCCTTGCACGGCACCGGGGTCCGGCCGGCGATCCGCACCAGGCCCTCCACGGCGCGCGCGGCCTCGGGCGAGGTGAGCACCGTGGAGGCGACCTCGGCGACCTTGTCGCCGACCAGGTGCAGGCCGACCAGGCGCTCGGGGCGCGGCAGCCCCGCGGCCAGCTCGACCACGGGGGTGCGCGACAGCGCGACGACCACGTCGGCGTCCTCCGTGGAGGCGGACTTGAACCCGGCGGCGGAGAGCCTGTCGGCGAGCTCCTGAGCCCCCTCGCCCAGCACCGCCACCGAGTTCACCGACGGTTTGTCCGCCGGCGGCCCGCCGGGCTCCTCGCCCCGGTAGAAGCCGCCGCCGGACTTGCGGCCGAGCAGGCCGGCGGTGACCAGCTCGCGCAGGATCGGCGCGGGGGCGTGGCGGCGGTCGCGGCTCTCCTGGAACAGCACGCACAGCACCTCGTAGGAGGTGTCCAGGCCGATCAGGTCGAGCAGGGTGAAGGGGCCCATCGGCAGCCCGACGCCGGCCTTCATCGCGACGTCGATGTCGTCGCGGGTGGCCAGGCCGCCGTCCAGCAGCGTGGCGGCGTGGTTGAGGTAGGTCAGCAGCAGCCGGTTGACCACGAACCCGGCGCGGTCGCCGACGGTCACCGGGGTCTTGCCGAGCCTGCGCGCGAGGTCCGCCACCTCCCCGGCCAGGCCGTCCTCGGTGGCCACCGTACGGATGACCTCGACCAGCTTCATGATCGGCGCGGGGTTGAAGAAGTGCATGCCCACGACCTGACCGGGCCGGGTCGTGGTGGCCGCGATCTCGGTGACCGAGAGCGAGGAGGTGTTGGTCGCGAGCACCGCCGACGGCTTGCAGATGCGGTCGAGGTCGGTGAACAGGGCGCGCTTGAACTCCATGACCTCGGGGATGGCCTCGATCACCAGATCGGCGTCGGCGAGGTCCTCCAGGGAGGTGGTGAAGGTCACCCGGCCGAGGATCTCCGCACGCCCGGCCTCGCTCAGTTTCCCCTTGGCCAGGGCCCTTCCGGTGGAGCCCTCCAGGTGGCCCCGGCCCCGCTCCAGCGCCGCCGGGTCGGCCTCCACACCGGTGACCGCGAGCCCCGCGCGGGCGAACACCTCGGCGATCCCCGCGCCCATCGTGCCGAGCCCGACCACTCCGACCTTCTCAAAGCTGCGCGTCATGCGGCCCAGTCTCCCAGAGGTGCCTGTCCCACCCCAAAACCGGCTTGGGCCCTCGGCACCGGGATCTCACCGGTAGGGTTGGCGCTCATGCGGTTGGTCATCGCGCGATGCAGCGTGGATTACGTGGGAAAGCTCACTGCGCATCTTCCGATGGCGCCCCGGCTGATCCTGATCAAGGCGGACAGCTCGGTCTCCATCCACGCCGACGACCGGGCCTTCAAACCACTGAACTGGATGAATCCGCCGTGCAAGCTCCGCGAGGAGGAGGGCACCTGGACGGTGACCCACGGCAAGACCGGTGAGAAGCTCGTGCTCACCATGGAGGAGATCATCCACGACTCCAGCCACGAGCTGGGGGTGGACCCCGGTCTGATCAAGGACGGCGTCGAGGCTCACCTGCAGGAGCTGCTGGCCGAGCACATCACCACGCTGGGCGCGGGCTGGACGCTGGTCCGCCGCGAATACATGACGGCGATCGGCCCGGTGGACATCCTCTGCCGTGACCACGCTGGAGCGACCGTGGCCGTGGAGCTCAAGCGCCGCGCGGGCATCGACGCCGTGGAGCAGCTCACCCGCTACCTGGAGCTGATGAACCGCGACCCCCTGCTCGCCCCGGTCTCCGGCATCCTGGCCGCCCAGGCCATCGCGCCGCAGGCCAGGACCCTCGCGGAGGACCGCGGCATCCGCTGCGTCACCCTCGACTACGACGAGCTGCGGGGCATCGAGCGCAACGACACCCTGTTCTAGGTTCCAGCCCCGTTGTTCCAGGTTCCAGCCCCGTTCCGGGCTCCTGGCCCCGTTCCAGATCTCCAGCCCTGTTCCAGCCCCGGCGCCGGGCCCCGTCCACCGCGGCGTGATCCCTGTCCTCCGAACGGAGGACAGGGGGTTCCACCGGTCGTTGGTGCCGCGCGAGCCGCGCCTGGACGACGCTTGAGACATGACGACAGCGGTGACGGTGCGGGGCCTGGCCAAGCGCTACGGCGACGTGCAGGCGGTCGGGGGCATCGACCTCGACATCAACGCGGGCGAGGTGTTCGCGATCCTCGGCCCGAACGGGGCAGGGAAGTCCACCACGGTGGAGATCATGGAGGGCTACCGGACCCGGGACGCCGGAGAGGTCAGCGTCCTGGGCGCCGACCCGGGCAGGCCGACCCGCGAGTGGCGCTCCCGGATCGGCGTGGTGCTGCAGACGGCCAACGACGTCGCCGAGGCGACGGTACGGGAGACCGTACGCCACTTCGCGGGCTACTACCCCAACCCCAAGGACCCGGACGAGGTGATCGAGCAGGTCGGCCTGACCGACAAGGCCGACAAGCGGATCCGCCAGCTCTCCGGCGGCCAGCGGCGCCGGGTCGACGTGGCGCTGGGGGTGATCGGCGGCCCGGAGCTGCTCTTCCTCGACGAGCCGACCACCGGGTTCGACCCCGAGGCGCGCCGGCAGTTCTGGGAGCTGATCGAGGGCCTGGCCCACCAGGGGACCACGATCGTGCTGACCACCCACTATCTGGACGAGGCGGAGGCGCTGGCCGACCGGGTGGCGGTGGTCGCCAGGGGCCGCGTCGTGGCCGAGGGCGAGCCGGCGACCCTGGGCGGCCGTGCCACCGCCAAGGCCACGGTGAGCTGGTCCGACGGGGGTGAGCGCCGGGTGCTGGAGACCGATGTCCCGACCAGGACCGTGCTTGAGCTGACCCGCCGCTTCGACGGCGAGGTGCCCGAGCTGACCGTGACCCGCCCCTCCCTGGAGGATGTGTACCTCCGGCTCGTCGAAGATCCCCGCTGACCACACCCCGGCCCGCGCCGAACTCCCTGGACGGTTTCCCGAGCTCTACGTCCGGCCCCTTCCCCGGACCGCCGGGCCTTCCCGGACCGCGTCCGGCCGGTCCGTCGGACCTCCCGCCCGGCCCTTCCCGGACCGAGCTCCCCCGGCCCCTCCCCGGGCCACGCCGAACTCTCCGTCCGGCCCCCGCCCCGGTCCGCGTCCCCGGTCCGCCGGCTCCCCGTCCGGCCGCTCCCCCGCCCGTACCGCGAC
Organism: Streptosporangium sp. NPDC003464; assembly: GCF_053588315.1. Taxonomy (NCBI): domain Bacteria; kingdom Bacillati; phylum Actinomycetota; class Actinomycetes; order Streptosporangiales; family Streptosporangiaceae; genus Streptosporangium; species Streptosporangium sp. NPDC003464. The sequence continues at coordinate 19,206 of NZ_JBSFPS010000156.1, forward strand.
GCGGCAGGCGGGGAGCCGGCCGTCACCCCCATCAGCCCTCATCGATCCCCCGAGGTGAGCATTCCGTGAGCAAGACCGTCACCCGAGCCCCCTCCCCGGCCCTCGCGGCCAGGCAGCCTTCCGCGATACGACTGGGGCTGTCGCGGGCGGCGCTGGAGACCAGGCTGTTCTTCCGCGAGAGAGACGCGGTCATCTTCACCTTCGCCTTCCCGATCGTCCTGCTGGTGATCTTCGGGTCGATCTTCGAGGGCGATCTGGGGGTGAGCGGGCTCAGCGTCTCCCAGCTCTACGTGGCCGGGCTGATCGGCTCGGCGGCGATGACGGGCTTCCAGAACCTGGGCATCGGCATCGCGATGGACCGCGACGACGGCACGCTCAAGCGGCTGCTGGGCACGCCGCTGCCGGCCGCCTCCTACTTCATCGGCAAGGCGCTCAACACCCTGGTCATCTCCGCCTGCCAGGTCGTGATCCTGCTGGCCATCGGGGTCGCGCTGTTCGGCCTGGAGCTGCCCTCGGCGGTCTCCACCTGGCTGACCTTCGCCTGGGTGTTCGTGCTGGGAGTGCTCGGCTCCTCCCTGCTCGGCATCGCGGTCAGCAGCCTGCCCCGGTCCGGCAAGAGCGCCAGCGCGGTGATCGCCATGCCGTTCGTGGTGCTGCAGTTCATCTCCGGGGTGTTCATCCCCGTCGCCCAGCTCCCGGCCTGGCTGGTGAACATCGCGTCGATCTTCCCGCTCAAGTGGATGTGCCAGGGTTTCCGCTCGGTCTTCCTGGGTGACGCCGGTGCCACACTGGAGCTCGCGAAATCGTACGAACTCGGCCGGGTCGCCCTCATCCTGGGAGCCTGGGTCGTCGGAGGGCTGGTGCTGTGCCTGGTGACGTTCCGCTGGAAGAGTCGCCGCGACGGATGAGGCCGCCGGTCCGGCTCGGGCGCCCCGCCGGCCCGTCCGAGCCGCACGTCTGGCGCTCGCTGCGCGGCTGGGAGCTGCTCCTGGTCGTCGCGACACTCCTGCCCGCGCCGTTCATCCTGACGGGCGATCTCCCGCCCCTGGAGAGATACCTCGCCGCCGGCCTCGTGGCCGCGATCGTCCCGGTCTACTTCCTGCTCGGCCGGCCGGCGATCCTGGCCGAGAACCGGCGGCGGGGCCTGGCCTACCTCGTCGTCGTGGTCGCCCTGTTCACCCCGGCGACGTTCATCGAGTCCTCCACGACGTTCGCCCTCTTCGGCCTCTGCCCGCAGGCGTTCATCGTCCTGCGGGCCAGGTGGGCGATCATCGTCGTGATCGCGTTGAACGCCGGCCCGGCCGTCCACTTCCTGGTCGGCGCGACCGGGGCCGATTCGTTCAACTTCATGACCGTCATCACGATCGTGATCTTCTTCTCGGCCGTGTTCGGTGTCTGGATGGAACGGATCATGGAGCAGAGCGAGGAACGGGCCGCCCTCATCGAGGAGCTGGAGGCCCAGCGGGCCGAGGTGTCCAGGCTCTCGGCCGAGCGCGGGGCGCTGGCCGAACGCGAACGCCTGGCCGGGGAGATCCACGACACCCTGGCCCAGGGCTTCACCAGCATCATCATGCTGATCCAGGCGGCCGAGGCCCAGGCCGACCCGGCCCGCCACCTGCGGCTGGCCGTACAGACGGCACGCGAGAACCTGGCCGAGGCCCGCGCACTGGTGGCCGCGCTCAGCCCGGCGCCGCTGAACGGCTCCACCCTGGACGAGGCGCTGGTGCGGCTGACCGGCCGGCTCGGCGAGGAGACGGGGACCGCCGCCGCCTTCACCGTCCACGGGGAGCCGCGCCCGCTGCCACCGGCCGTCGAGGTGGTGCTCATCCGGGCGGCCCAGGAGGCGCTGGCGAACGTGCGCAAGCACGCGGCGGCGGGCCGGGTGGACGTCTCGGCGTCCTACGGCCCGGAGACCGTGACGCTGGAGGTGCGTGACGACGGCCGCGGCTTCGACCCCGCCCACACCGGGGGGTACGGTCTGCCTGGCATGCGCGCCCGCGTGGAGCAGGTGGGCGGCACCCTCAGGCTGACGAGTTCTCCGGGCGGGGGCACCACCCTTGAGGTCGTCCTCCCCGCCGACCGGCCCGACCAGGGAGCGTGACACGTGCTGCGTCTGATGATCGTCGATGACCACCCGGTGGTCCGGGAGGGCCTGCGGGGGATGCTGGAGGCCGACCCCGGGATCACGGTGGTGGGTGAGGCCGCGTCGGGGGACGAGGCGGTCGTGCGCTCCGGAGAGCTGCGGCCCGACGTGATCCTGATGGACCTGCGCATGCCGGACGGGGACGGGGTGAGCGCCACCTCGCGCATCCTCGCCGAGCGGCCGGGGAGCAGGGTGATCGTGCTGACCACCTACGAGACCGATCAGGACATCGTGCGGGCGGTCGAGGCGGGGGCCGCCGGATACCTGCTGAAGGACACCTCCAGGGCCGACCTGCTGGCCGCGATCTTCTCGGCGGCCCGGGGCGAGACCGTGCTGTCGCCGTCGGTGGCGACCCGGCTGGTCACCCGGATGCGGGCCCCGGTGGGCCAGTCGCTGTCGCCGCGCGAGGCGGAGGTGCTCTCCCTCGTGGCCGACGGGCTGACCAACGCGGAGATCGGCAAGGCCCTGTTCATCAGTGAGACGACGGTCAAGACCCACCTGCTGCGCGTCTTCGGCAAGCTCGGCGTCTCCGACCGCACCGCCGCCGTGACCACGGCGCTGGACCGGGGACTCCTCACCCGGTAGGCGATGATCGACTCTCCTGGCCGAGGGCGGTCCGGGCGGGGGCGATCCGGACCGCCCCCACCCCTCTCATCCGCTTACAGTCTCGCCCCGCTCACTCGCCGACAGCAGGAACTTGACTGGCTAGTCAGGCTTCTCACCTTCTTGCATGGAGGACGCAAGCGATAGCACACTTACTCTTCCGCAAAAAGGATCTTGCACCCATAATGGTGGATTCTGGGGGCCAGGATCACGAGGTGGAAGTGATAAAGCGAGCATTTGTCAAGCCCGCGACGGAGACGGAGACTTGACATGAATGGGCGATCATACAGAGGAATGTCAGCAGAGGAGCGGCTGGCGGAGCGCCGGGAGCGATTGATCGCCGCGGCATACACGCTCTACTCCGACCCCGGTTTCCCGGAGACCACGATCGAGAAGCTGTGCGCCGCGGCCCGCATCTCCAACCGCGCCTTCTACGAGTGCTTCTCCGGCCGGAACGAGCTGCTGCAGGCGGTGCACGACAGATGCGTGCAGGAGACGCTGCTGTCGGTGGCCAAGTCCATCGACCAGGCGCCGGACACGCTGCTCAGCCGGGTCGAGGCGGGCATCGCCGGATACATCGGCTTCGTCACCGAGGACAGGCGCCGCGCCCGGATCATGCATCTGGAGGTGCGCCGGGCGGGTGACTGCCTCACCCGGTCACGGCAGCAGGCCGTGGCGGCCTTCAGCCAGATCATCGAGGCCGCCGTCCTCGACCTGCCGGAGGCGGTCAAGGCCAATCAGCACCTGCTGGCGCTGGGCATGATCGGCGCGATCCAGGAACTGCTCATCGAGTGGGTGCTGGCCGACGACCCGCCCCCGGTCGAGCAGTTGATCAGCACCGCCGTGCACATCTTCTACCGGTCCTTCGTGACGTGAGCCCGCCGTACCGGACTCCGTGCCGTGAGCCCGCCGTACCGGACTCCGTGCCGTGAGCCCGCCGTACCGGACTCCGTGCCGTGAGCCCGCCGGTGTCAGGCCACCGCCGCCATGTGAACCTCGACGGTGAGCACCCGGTTGAGCCGGGTCACCGCCAGCACGCGCATGATCCGGGGCGGCACCCCGCGCAGGACGAGACGGGGGGGGGGGGGGGGCGGC
>NZ_JBSFPS010000157.1:0-22996 GCF_053588315.1 Streptosporangium sp. NPDC003464
CTGCGCCGCCTGGACAAGATCGACGGGGCCGTCATGGACAGCCGGGGCGTCCTGCCGGTGGCCGAGCTGGGCGGCATCTGCGCCGAGCCGACCGACCCCGGGGCGGGCCTGTCGCGCGGGGAGCTGCTGACCGGTCTCGACGACGCGGTGGCCCAGGTGCTGCTGTCGCGGCCCATCGACCCGCTGCTCAGCGTGCAGATCCGGCACCTGGGCGGCGCGCTGGCCCGCCCGGCGGAGGGCGGCGGCGCCTGCGGGCACCTGACCGAGCCGTACTCGCTCTACATGTTCGGCGTCCCCTCGACGCCCGAGGCCGCGGCGGCCGTCGGGGAACGCCAGAGCGAGATCGCGGCCGCGCTCGTGCCGCACACCAGCGGGCGCAAGCCGTACACCTATCTCGCCCCCGGCGACAGTGCCGCCACCGCCTTCCCCGGCGACGTCCTGGCCCGGCTCCGGGAGATCAAGCGCGCCCGCGACCCCCACGGCGTCTTCCGCAGCAACTACCCGGTCCTCGACCAGCGGCCGGAGCGGCGGCACGGCGGCACGCGGTGACGGTGTGGCCCGGCACACACAGTTAACTGCCAGGAAAGCTGAGTAACCTCCCTCGGCATGAACTGGCAGCGCACGGTCAACAACGTCCTGGTCAGGTTCACCGGACTCCAGGTCAGCCGGGCCGGCGGAGCGGGCTCCGCGCCCGCCGCGACACCCGCCGCCGCGGCCGGGCGGCTGGTCCGGCCGCCGGCCGACCCGGTGACCGACCGCCTGCTGACCGCGCCGATCTTCATCCTCTCGCCGGTCCGGTCGGGCTCCACGCTCCTGCGCGCGCTGCTCAACGCCCACTCGATGCTGCACGCCCCGCACGAGCTGCACGTGCGCCGGCTGACCGTGGGCTTCGGCACCCCGCTGTCACGCAGGGCGATGGACGCGCTCGGCCACAACCAGGCCGACCTGAAGCACCTGCTGTGGGACCGGGTGCTCCACCGGGAGCTGGTGCGCAGCGGCAAGTCCTTCGTCGTGGACAAGACCCCGGCCAACGCCTTCGCCTTCGAGCGCATCGCGGCCTGCTGGCCGGACGCCCGCTACGTCTTCCTGCTGCGTCACCCCGCCTCCATCGCGAAGTCCTGGCACGAGGCCGCCCCGGACCGGCGGACGCCGGAGGAGGCCGCGCTCGACGCCCTGCGATACATGAAGGCCGTACAGCGGGCCCGCCGCGCCCTCACCGGCCTCACGGTCCGCTACGAGGACCTGACCGGCGACCCGGCGGCCGAGACCCGGCGCGTCTGCGACTTCCTCGGCGTGCCCTGGGAGCCGCGGATGCTCGACTACGGCGAGCAGACAGTGATCCAGAAGGGGCTCGGCGACTGGAAGGACAAGATCCAGTCAGGTGCCGTGCAGCGAGGACGCGACCTGCCGGCGCCCGAGCAGGTCCCCGAGGCCCTGCGGCCGATGTCCGTCAAGTGGGGCTACCTGGCGGGCTCATGAAAATCCGGTACATGCTCCTGCACGCCTACGGGATGGGCGGCACGATCCGCACCGTGATCAACCAGGCCAACGCGATGGCCGCCGCCGGGCACGACGTCGAGATCGTCAGCGTGGTGCGCCGCCGCGACGCCCCCCAGTTCCCCGTGGACCCGCGCGTCGAGATCGTCGCGTTGACGGACCAGCGTGACGGCGTGCGGGCCGACTCGACGGCCCGCAGGATCTGGCGGAGGGTCCGCGGGAAGATCGTGCCGTACGGCGAGGCCGCGGCCTCCTACTTCACCGAACGGGTGGAGGGCGCCGTCATCGGCTACGTCTCGGCGCTGCAGGACGGCATCCTGGTGACCACCCGCCCGGCGCTGAACCTCATCTCCGCCCGCCGTACGCCCGCGAGCGTGGTGCGGATCGCGCAGGAGCACATGAACCTGGCCACCCACCGCGACAGCGTCCGCCGGGAGATCGCCCGCCACTACGGCAAGCTGGACGCGGTCGCGGTGCTCACCGGGACCGACCGCAGGGACTACCAGGCGCTGCTGCCCGGCACCCCCGTCGTGCGGATCCCGAACGCGGTCCACACCCTCGACCAGGTCCCGTCGCGGCAGGAGAACCGGCTCGTGATCGCCGCCGGGCGTCTCGTCCCGCAGAAGGGGTTCGACCTGCTCATCCCGGCGTTCAAGCAGGTCGTGCGCCGCCATCCGGACTGGCGGCTGCGCATCTACGGCACCGGCCCGAAGAAGGCCGAGCTGCGCGCGCTCATCAAGGAGCACCGGCTCGGCGACAACGTCACCCTGATGGGGCGGAGCGGCCGGCTGGACGAGGAGCTGGCCCAGGCCGCGCTGTACGTGCTCAGCTCCCGGTCCGAGGGGCTGCCGATGGTGATGATCGAGGCGATGTCCCACGCGCTGCCGGTCGTCGCCTTCGACTGCCCGACCGGCCCGCGCGACGTCATCACCGACGGGGTCGACGGGCTGCTCGTCCCGGCCCAGGACGCCGACGCGCTGGCCGCCGCCGTCAACCGCCTCGTCGCCGACCGGGAGCTGCGGCTGCGGATGGGCGCGGCGGCCCTGCGGACGGCGCGGGACTACGCCCCCGAGGCCGTCACCCCCATGTGGGAGCGGCTGTTCGCGGAACTCCTGCGGGCCGCGCCTCCCACCGCCCCTCCCACCGCCCCTCGCGCCCCGGAGAGCTGAACGCGCGCCCCGGCCGCGGTCCCCGCCGGGGCGGCGCGGCCGGGAAAACCCGAAGTTAACAGTTCTGACCATTCTGACCGCGTTCTGACCAAACTGACCGCAGCACGGATTGCGGGGGAGCGCGCGGGTGGGGTTCACTTCTTGAGAGTGCTCTGAATGGGCCGACGGGAAATCAATATGGCCGGCGACCGGATCGGCACCGTAGCCGAAAAGGTTTTCCCGGTGAGAGCGGCCTCCGTTCTCCTCTCATTCACGTGCCCGATGAAAAACCGTCCGTTCGAATGATGTCCGGTGCCGCCCATCAGCCGTCATACGCATCAAGGGAGCCCGCTGGAATGCCGCTCGCCCTGCTCGCGCTCACATTGAGTTCTTTCGGGATCGGGACCACGGAATTCGTGGTCATGGGGCTGCTGCCCAACGTCGCCGGCGACCTTTCGGTCAGCATCACGACAGCCGGTTTCCTCATATCCGGATACGCGCTGGGCGTCGTCGTGGGCGGGCCGCTGCTGGTCGCGGCCGGCATCCGGATGCCCCGCAAGAACATGCTCCTCATCCTCATGGTGATTTTCATCTGCGGCAATCTGCTGTCGGCCCTGGCGCCCGGCTACGCGCTGCTGATGCTGGGACGGATCACGACCGCGATCTGCCACGGCGCCTTCCTGGGAGTCGCCTCCGTCGTGGCCGCCGACCTGGTCGAGGAGAGCAGGAAAGCCCGCGCGATCGCGATGGTCTTCACCGGGGGCGCCGCCGCCAACGTCGTCGGGGCGCCGCTGGGCACCTGGGTCGGGCAGAACTTCGGCTGGCGTGTCACCTTCTGGATGCTCGTCGGCATCGGGCTGGTCGGCCTCGCCGGCATCGCCCGGCTGATCCCCGCGCAGCGGTCGCAGGCCGATGCCCGGCTGGGCCGGGAGCTGGCGGTCCTGCGCCGGCCGCAGGTGGGGCTGGCGCTGGCCATGACCGCGCTGAGCCTCGGCGCGCTGTTCGCCTCCTTCAGCTACGTCGCGCCGATGCTGACCGAGGTGACGGGGTATTCGGAGGAGGCGCTCACCCCCCTGCTCGCCCTCTTCGGCGTCGGCCTGGTCGTGGGCAACACGCTCGGCGGCCGGTACGCCGACCGCGCGCTGCTGCCCACCCTCGGGGCCGCGCTGGCCGCGCTCACGGCCGTGCTGGCCGTGTTCGCCTTCACCGCCGGCTCCCCGGTACCGGCGGCGATCACCTTCGCGCTGCTCGGCGTCGCCGGGTTCGCCACCGTCCCGGGGCTGATGACCCGGGTGATCAGCAAGGCCGAGGGGGCGCCGACCCTCGCGGCGGTCGTCACGGTCTCGGCCTCCAACGTCGGCATCGCGCTGGGCGCCTACCTCGGGGGCCTGAGCATCGACGCCGGATACGGCTACACCTCGCCCAACTGGATCGGCGCGATCATGGCGGCCGCCGCGCTCGCGCTGACCATCGCCTCCGGCGCGCTGGAGACGCGCGGCGGACCCACACGCGGGATCAACACCCCCGTCCCCTCTCGCGGACATCGGTCCTGACGGTCAGGACTGTTCCGACGCTTGTCCAGTCACATGCGTTCGCCAGCCACAGCGAGCCCGGCTCCGAAGACGTCCGCCCGACCGCCCCGGTGGCGGGACACCATCACGGTGAGGGCGGAGGACAATCAGCGAAGGATGCGCATGCCCACAAAAGTCCCCACCCGGCCCCACGTATTCGAAACATTTACGGAAAAGCTCCAGGAGCTCAAGAGCAACGGCCTTTACCGGCACTATTTCTCCACCGCGCACATGGCCGCCAGCCCGGGGCAGACCCTGCGTATGGGTAATGAGGTCCAGGTGTGGTGCAGCAATGACTATCTCGGCCTGAGTCAGCACCCGGATCTCATCAAGGCACAGATCGATTCGACCGCGCTGCACGGCACCAGCATGGGCGGTTCGCGCAACATCGGCGGGACGAGCGTCACTCATGTCGAGCTGGAATCAGAGCTGGCCGGCTGGCACGGGAAGGAGCGCGCGCTCATATTCTCCAGCGGCTACGTGGCGAACTTCGAGACGCTCAGCGTGCTGCTGTCGGCGGTCCCGGACATGGTGGTCATCTCGGATGAGAACAATCACCGCTCCCTCATCGAGGGGATCCGCCGGGCGAAATGCGAAAAGCGGATATTTCAGCATAATGATCTGGTCGAGCTTGAGCGCTGCCTGGCCGAGTACGACAGGTCGCGGCCCAAGATGATCGTCTTCGAGTCGGTGTACTCGATGGACGCCGACGCGTCCCCGATCAGCGCGATATGCGACCTGGCCGAGCAGTACGACGCCCTGACCTACCTCGACGAGACGCACGCCATCGGGGTCAAGGGCCCGACCGGCGCGGGGATCTGCGAGGAGATCGGCGAGACGCGGCCGACCTTCGTCCAGGGCGTCTTCGGCAAGGCCATCGGGACGGTCGGCGGATACGTCACGGGCCCCGACGCGGCCCTGGACTACGTGCGCTCCTACGCCCCAGGCTTCATCTTCACCACCTCCCTTCCGCAGGCCTGCATGGACGCCACGATGAAGGGCCTGGACCTCGTCCGGCGCGGCGACGACCTGCGCCGGGCGCTGACCGACAACTCGCTGCGCATGAAAGCCGCCCTGCGGTCGGCCGGCATCCCCTTCATCGACGGGGAGCACCACATCATCCCGGTGATGGTCCCCGGCAGCGACCGCGTCCGCAAGGTGGCCGACCTCCTCCTGGAGGACCACCTCATCTACGTCCAGCCGATCAACTTCCCGTCCGTCCCGCTCGGGACGGAGCGGCTGCGTGTCACCGTCGCCCCGTACCGGACGGCCGAACAGATCGAACACTTCGCGTACGCCCTGGAAGACAGCCTCACCCGCGTGTGAACCAAGGAGACGGCAATGGACAGGATCGACCTGACCCCCTTCATCGGCGCGGAACTGACCGGCGTCACCTACGAGGACCTGCAGCGGGACGACGTCTTCGACGGACTGGTCACCGCTCTCCACCAGCGCGAACTCGTGATCATCCGCGGGATCGAGGTGACGCCCCGGCAGCAGGTGGACCTCGCGGCCCGCATCGGCAGGCCCATCCCCTTCGTGCTGGAGCAGTACCGCTACCCGGAGCTGCCGGAGATCATGATCTCCTCCAACGAGGTGCGGGACAACAGGTCCATCGGCGTGGCCCGGGTCGGCAACTTCTGGCACCAGGACTCGTCCTTCGTCGCCAAGCCCGCCGAATACACCATGTTGCACGGCGTGAACGTCCCGCAGACCAGCGGCCACACCCTGTTCGCCAGCGCCGTCGACGTCTACGACCGGCTGCCCGACGACTGGAAGAAGAAGATCGACGACCGCAAGGCGTGGCACACCGTGGCCAAGCGCCTGCGCATCCGCAGCGAGCACGTGGGACTGTCGACGGCCGAGTACAGGGCCTGGATCGAGGAGAAGCACCCGAAGGTCGAGCACCCGCTGGTGCGGCAGGACCCCTTCACCAAGCAGACGTATCTGTACGGCGCCCCGGAGTACATGGACTCGGTGCAGGGCTTCGACGCCAACGAGAACGAGGCGTTCTTCACCCTGCTCGACAGCCTCATCCAGGACCCGGACCACGTCTACACCCACCGCTGGACCCCTGATGACCTCGTGGTGTGGAAGACCTCCACGACCCTGCACGCGGCGACCGACGTCGAGCCCGGGGTGGCCCGGACCGTGCACCGGGTCAGCATCGAAGCCGAGCAGCCGTGGGCGGAATAGCCGACCTGGAGGTCGCCTTCCCCACCTCACGCGTCAGCGTGCGGCACATGTCCGCCATGTCGGGGGTCCCGGTCCCCGAGATCCTGGAGATCACCCATTCCAGGAGCTTCCCGGTCCTCGGCCCGGACGAGCGGTCGTGGGAGCTGGCGCTCGAAGCGGCCAGAGCCGTCCTGAAGCGCACGCAGGTGGAGCCCGGCGCCATCCGGCAGGTGATATTCGCCGGCTCCGGCGAGTGGGACCTCCCGTTCTGGTCGCCGGCGGCCAGGGTGGCCCTCGGACTCGGCATCGAGCGCGCCCACTGCTTCGAGATCGGCAACTTCTGCAACGCCGGGATGACGGCGGTCCGGACCGGGCTGGACGGGATCGCGGCGGGCCGCGCCGAGTACGTGCTGGTGCTCGTCGGCGACCGGCTGGGCACGATGGTCGACTACCACGATCCCGGCTCCAAGGCGCTGTTCAACCTGGGCGACGCCGCCGCGGCGATGCTCCTGGCGCGTGAGGACTACGCCTTCGAGGTGCTGCACTCGGCCATGCGGACCGATCCGAGCTGGTCGGACTACTACACCGGCGAGCACCGGCCGGACCGGGTCGTGATCCGCCGCAACGGGCACCGCGGCGGGCTCGCGGCGGCCTACGTGGAGAACTTCACCGCGCTCGTCGGCGAGACGCTGGGCGCGCTCGGCGCACGGGCGTCGGATGTGTCCCACTTCCTGATCAACCAGGGGGACAGGTCCATGCACGAGCGGCTCCTGCGGGAGACCGGCATCCCGGCGGACCGCAGCGTCTTCAACTACGACCGGCTGGGCCACATGGGCGGCGCGGACACCATGATCGCCCTCCGCGGGCTGCTGGACGGCGGCGGGCTCCGGCACGGCGACCTGATCCTGCTCGCCACCAGCGCCATGGGCTTCAGCTGGGGCGTCACGGCCCTGCGGTACCGGCCGGACGGCCAGGTGTGATCTCCGCGGGGACGGCGGCCGCCCGCCGTCCCCCACGACAGGGAAGGGTTGGACATGAGACACGATCCCTATGGCACGGGTGTCCTGAGCAAGGACATCCCCACCGAACTGCGGCGGCTCCAACTGCTGGAGAACGCTCTGGACCCGCTGAGCATCGCGGCCGTCGAGAAGCTCCCCCTGGGCTCCGCCCCGAGGATCCTGGACATGGCCTCGGGAGCCGGCTCCATGTCCTACTGGCTGGCGGACCGCTACCCGGGAGGGAGCGTGGTGTCGGCGGACATCGACCCGCGCTACCTCGACGCGGAGCGCGCGCCGAACCTGACGGTGCGCACCTTCGACATACGTGAGGAGGATTTCCCCGAGGGCTCCTTCGACCTCATCCACGCCCGGTCCGTGCTCAAGCACCTGCCCGAGCGCGAGGACGTGCTGGCCCGCCTCGTCGACTGGCTGGCGCCGGGCGGATGGCTGGCGGTCGTGGACGGCTACTGGTTCCCCTCCGACGACACGGCCCATCCGGAGTGGGGCGGGGTCCTGCGGGCGATCGTTGAGCAGATGAACTCGCAGGGTGGCGACATGCGCTGGACCCGGCGGCTGCCCGGGCTCGTCGCCCGCCTGGGACTGACCGAGGTCGACGTACGGCTGACGCCCTCGCTCGCGGGCTGGGAGGGCTGGGGCGAGCAGTTCCACCGGTGGATCCGTCCGACGATCCGGCAGACGGGGCCGACCCTGGTGGAGAAGGGCTATGTCACCGCGGAGGAGGTCGAGCGCTTCCTCGCCTCCGAGGACGGCCCGCACATGGCCGAGTGGTTCGGCGTGGTGGCGTCGGTCGTGGGCCGCCGGCCGTGACGGTCCCGCGGGAGGCGGTCCCGCGGGAGGCGGTCCGGCGGCTGGGTTATGAGGATTTCGCCGACTGCCTCCGGCTGGCCCAGGACCGCGGCTGGCCCGCCGAGTACCGTGCGTGGGACCTGCTGTTCGCGCTCGGTGAGGTGTACGGGATCGACGACCCCGCCGGAGGGCTGGCCGCGACGGTGGCGCTGGCCCGGTACGGCGGCACGCTCACCACGGTCGGCGGGCTGCTGGTCGCCCGCCGGCACGGCCGCCGCGGCCTCGGCTGCGGGCTGATGAGATACGCGACGGAGCGCGCTGAGGCCGCGAGCATCTGGCTGACCGCGACCGAGTACGGGCGGCGGATGTACGCGGACCTCGGTTTCCGGGTGACCGGCACGTGCACCAGGTATGCCGGCCGCCTGCGCTCCGGCGGCCGGCCGGGGGGACCGTCCCGCGAGGCGGACCTGTCCGACCTCCCCGCGGTGGTCGCCCTGGACACCGAGGTCTTCGGCGCCGGCCGTACCGAGCTGTTCACCCGCCTGTTCTCCGCCGCCGAGCAGATCCGCCTGGTCGAGGGGCCGGCGGGCGTCCGCGGGTTCGCAGGCCTCTGGCGCGGGGTCGACGGCCCCGTCGTCGGGCCGCTGGTCGCCGAGGACTCCGGCACCGCGGCGGCGCTGCTGTCCGGCCTGGCCCCGGCCGTCGACGGCCCGGTACGGATCGACCTCGACGGCCACCGGCCGGAGCTGCGCGCCTGGCTGGAGGAGCACGGCCTCCGGGAAACGGGCGGCACGGCGGTCATGGTCCACGGCGACGACCTCCCCGGCGACCGCACCCGGTTGTTCACGCCGGTCACGGGGGCGATCGGCTGACCAGGGGCTCCGGGAGACGTCCCGGGGCCCGTGCCGGTCCGGCGCCGGCCCGCCGTACCGGCGGACGCCGGCGCGCCCGTGCGGGGAGCCGCAGGCCCGCCGTACCGGCGGATGTCGGCGCGCCGGCCGGTGGGCGTCGGCGCGCCGGGCCGGCGGGTGTCAGCGTGCCGGGCCGGTGCGGGACAGGAACCTCTCCGTCCGCTCCGCGAGGTCACGGACGCGCGCGTCCGCGTCCGGATACCGCCTGAGCTCGCCGAGCGCCTCCCGCAGCGCGATCTGGATCATGTTGATGGTCTTCTCGGGCCGCAGGTCGAAGACGGGCCCGATCGCCCCGGCCGCCTCGTCGACCTCCCCGTACCGCAGGTGGGCGCGGAGGGCGTCGATGCGGGTGAGAGCCTCCACCCCGTAGAAGCGCCGGCCCGGCGCGAGCGCCTCGAAGTGGTCAAAGAACCCGCGGAACTCCCGCAGCGCCCGGTCCGGCTGGTCCAGCGCGAGGTAGGTGGCGCCGACGAGATAGGACTGCCGGTCCCTCTGCAGGACGAAGACGCCGCCGTCCCGCGCCGGGGCGTCGCGCGGGCCGTCCAGCCAGCCGGACACGGCCTGCTGCGCGTCCTTCTCCAACCCGATGGCGGCCCACGACCGGGCCCGTAGGAGCGTGAGGAAGGCGTCGAGGCCGTCGTCCGCCCGGTAGGTCAGCGCCTCGCCGGTGCGCTGGGCCGCCTCCATGAAGTCGCCCATCCAGAACGCCTGCCTGGCCTGGGCGAGACGGACCCAGCGCCGCGCCTCATGGTGGTCGGCCAGCTCCGCCAGCTCCCAGGCGGCCGAGGCGTGGTTCTGGGCGGCCCGCGGGTCTCCGAGGTCGTCGGCCATCCACGCCAGCAGCGCGCAGCACTTCGCCCCGAGCGAGAGCAGCTTCCTCTTCTGTGACGGCCGCTGGGGCCCTGCCAGCGACGTGGCTATGCGGTCGCGCAGGAGCACGGCCCGGTGGATGAGGGAGCCGGGCGGCACGTGGAAGTAGGAGACGGAGATCGCGACGAGCTCGCTGTTCACCCGCTCCAGGGCGGCCTCGTCCATGTTGGTCACCGAGACGCGTCTGGCCAGCCTGATCGAGTCGCAGGAGTCCCGGATCAGGGGCGTGAGGTCGGAACGGCCGGCGGAGGGATCCGGGGCGGCTCCGGCAGGGGCGATCATCCGGGAACCGATGTTCGGCATGGACCGGTCAGGCCAGATCATGCTGACGTCGATCGGCTCGCCGAGGCGCTCGGACAGGACCTTGGCCACCGCGTGCGGTATGTCGCGCCGCGGGTAGGCCCCTCTGAGCCAGTGGTAGGGCGCCTTCGGGCTGATGCCCTCACTGCCGCGGATGTGGTTGATCTCTCGCGCGAGCTGCTCGGGCGACCAGCCGAGCCTGTCGAGGAAACCTTGGAGCTGCGTGGTAGCGCACACGGAAGCCGCCTCCTTCTGCGCTGCTGCCGGCTTTACCCACTGCTGTCACATCGGAGCCTAATCCACGTCCACTATATCGGACACAACCTACCGGTTTAGTATAGATTACGCGATCCCCGCACGTACAGCGGCACCCTCTCACCACCATCCATCCCCACGGGCGGTCCAAATTTGTGGAATGAAGCATTCCGTTCTGATAGACTGAGGTCAGCAAGAACGCCTCGAAGGGAACATTCCATGAGCACCGAGATCCGCCCCTTCCGCATCGAAATCTCCCAGGCCGACCTCGACGATCTGCGTGAGCGCCTCGGCCGCACCCGCTGGAGCGGCGAGATCCCCGGCACCGGCTGGAGCCGGGGCGTGCCGGTGGACTACCTGAAGGGGCTGGCCGACTACTGGGCCGACGGCTACGACTGGCGCGGGGCCGAGGCCCGGCTGAACGAGTTCCCGCAGTTCACCACCGAGGTCGACGGGCAGAACATCCACTTCGCGCACGTGCGCTCGGCCAACGCCGACGCCACGCCGCTGCTGCTCATGCACGACTGGCCCGGTTCGTTCACGCAGTTCACCGAGGTGATCGAGCCGCTGTCGCGGGACTTCCACGTGATCGTCACCTCGACGCCCGGGGTCGGTTTCTCCGGCCCGCTCAGCGGCCCCGGCTGGAACACCGGGAAGATCGCGAGCGCGTTCGTCGAGCTGATGGCCCGCCTCGGCTACGAGCGCTACGGCGTCCAGGGCGGCGGTGGGGGCGCCTGGATCGCGATCGAGATGGGCCGCCAGGCCCCCGACCGCGTCATCGGCGTCCACGTCAACGGCCTGGTCACCTTCCCCTCCGAGGACCCGGCCGACTTCGCCGGCCTGACCGGAGGCGAGCAGGAGCGCCTGGCCCGGCTGCAGAACTTCCGGGACGACATGATGGGCTTCAACGTCATCCAGTCCACCCGCCCGCAGACCCTCGCCTACGGCCTGCACGACTCGCCGGTCGGGCAGCTCGCCTGGATCACCGAGAAGTTCAAGGAATGGACCGACCCGGCCGCCGAGCTGCCCGAGGACGCCGTGGGCCGCGACCACCTGCTGACCAACGTCAGCGTCTACTGGTTCACCGGCACCGCGGGCTCCTCGGCCAACCTCTACTACGAGATGGCCCACGACCCGGGCGCTTGGGCTCCCAAGGAGCGCGGCACCGTCCCCACCGGGGTGGCCGTCGCCCTCGGCACCGACGTCGCCATCCGCCGCTTCGCCGAGCGCGACAGCAATGTCGTCCACTGGACCGAGTTCGAGCGCGGCGGCAACTTCCTCTCGCTGGAGCAGCCTGAGCTGCTGGTCGGCGACGTCCGCGAGTTCTTCGGCAAGCTCGGCTGACCTCCGGATCCGGTCGCAACCGATCTGTTACGTGTCAGCCGCCTTTCCCAGGGCACTCGTCTGTCACCCGACCTACAGGGAGCGTGAACATGACGGTTACCGGCATCATCACCGCCATAGTCATCGGAGCCATCATCGGGGCCCTGGGCCGTCTGGTGGTCCCGGGCAAGCAGAACATCCCGATCTGGCTGACCATCGTGATCGGAATCGTCGCCGCCCTCATCGGCACCGCCCTCGCGGGGGCGCTGGGAGTGGCCTCGACCGGCGGCATCGACTGGATCGAGCTGCTCCTGCAGATCGGCCTGGCGGCGGTCGGCGTGATCCTGGCCGTGAGCATGTACGGCAGGCGCCGCGTCCACTAGAAAGTCCGCCTCGACAGGGGCGACCGCGGGACGGTGACACCGACCGGCGGGCATCCGGCGGCCCCGGTCCAGGAGCGACCCGCTCCCGGACCGGGGCCGCCGCCTGTCCGCTTGCCCCCGCGTCGAGGAGAGGGGTTAACTGGATGAGGCGCCGCATGACCTCGTGGTGAGAGGTCGTCGTGGTGAGAGGTCGTCGTGTGCGCCGGCAGGTGGTCGCGCCGCGGGGGCCTCGCGGTGGCCCGCTCCCCACACCGGCGCGGGCGCAGGGCCCTGCGGTCCCGGATCCAGCGGCACCGGCCGCCGCCGTCGGCCGGCCCCGCCTGACAGCCGCCCCGCGGCCGAGGCAGGACGACATGGACTACCAGGAGTTCGTCACGATCGTCGGGCAGGTCGCCGACATCTCGGACGAGGAGGCGGAGAGCGTCGCCCGTCTGACCCTCCGCACGCTCGCCCGGCGCGTCACCCCCGGGGAGGCCGAGCGGCTCGGCCGGTGCCTTCCGGAACCGCTGCGCCCGTCCGTCGAACCCGCCGGTCCGCCCGAGCGGTTCCACGTCGACGAGTTCGTCCGGCGCATCGCGGAGCACACCGGGCTCGACGCCGAGGCGGTCGCGGAGCAGGCGCGCGGCGTGCTGGCCGCGCTGTGGCGGGCGGTGGGTCCCGACGGGTTCGAGGACCTCCGCGCCGAGCTGCCCCCGGACTTCTACCCGCTCATGGACACCGCGGTGGCCGCGGCGCCCCCGCCGGCCGAGGACGAGCCGCCGTTCACGGGCCGCCTGTCCGGCGAGGAGCTCCTCGACCGCGTCGCGGAAGGCGCCGCGACCGACCGCGCCCGCGCTCGCCGCGCCACCGAGGCGGTGCTGGAGATGCTGGGCCTGCGGCTGCCGGCGGGCCAGGCCGACGGCCTGACGCCGCTCCTGCCCCCGCCGCTCCGCCCCGCCCTGCGGCGGGGCCGGGCCAGGGGGCGCGGCGGCACCGTGCCGCTGTCGCCCGACGTCTTCCTGCACGACGTCGCCATGCGCGCCGGGGCCGACCGGGCGGAGGCCGCCAGAGACGTGCGGGCCGTGTTCGCGGCGCTGCGCGAGACCATCGGCGACAGGGAGTACCACGACACGGTCGCCCAGCTCCCCGGCGAATACCGGCCGCTGATGAGGCAGGGGTAACAGGCGGGGCCCGTCCGCCCGGCGGACGGGCACGCGGGACGGGCACGCGGGACGGGCACGCGGGACGGGCACGCGGGACGGGCACGCGGGACGGGCACGCGGGACGGGCACGGCCGGTGCGGACCGCCTGCGGGCACGCTCCTGCTTCCGGTGGATCCGTGCCGTCGCCGATGGGCCGTCAGCGTCCGGTCAGCGGTCCGTCAACGCCGGGGCCGACGCTCCTCACATGGCTTCTCCCTCACCCCGCAAATGGGGCACGCTGGCGATCGCCTGCCTCGCCGTGTCGCTGCTCGCCGTCGACCTCACGGTGCTGCACCAGGCCGCGCCCAAGCTGGTCGAGGCGATGCGCCCCTCGGCCCCCCAGTTCCTGTGGATCGTCGACGTGTACGGCTTCGCGCTGGCCGGGCTCCTGGTCACCATGGGCAACCTCGGCGACCGGATCGGCCGCAAGCGGCTCCTGCTCGTCGGTATGACGGCCTTCGGGACCGCCTCGGCCCTGACCGCCTACGCGCCGACGCCGGAGTCGCTCATCGCGGCCCGGGCGCTGCTCGGCGCCGCGGGCGCCACCATCATGCCGTCCACCCTGTCGATGATCAGGAACGTCTTCACCGACCCGAGGGAGCGGACCACCGCGATCGGCATCTGGAGCAGCGTCTCCGCGCTGGGCTTCGCCCTCGGTCCCGTGGTCGGCGGAGCGCTCCTCAACTCCTTCTGGTGGGGCTCCGTCTTCCTCGTCAACGTGCCGGTCGCCGCGCTGATCGTCATCGTCGGCTCCGTCGTGCTGCCCGAGTCGCGCGACCCCGGGCCGGGCCGGATCGACCTGGTGAGCGTGCCGCTGTCGGCCGCCGGCGTCGTCGGTGTCGTCTACGCGCTCAAGACCGCCGTCCACGACGGCCTCGCCGAGCCCGGCGTCTGGGTGGCCGCCGCGGTCGGCCTCGTCTCGCTCGTCCTGTTCACCCGGCGGCAGACCCGGCTGGCGGAGCCCCTCATCGACGTCCGGCTCTTCCGGCACCGCGCCTTCTCGGCGGCTGTCGGGGCCAACGTCGTCTGCATCTTCTCGATGCTCGCCGCGTCACTCGCCTTCGCCCAGTATTTCCAGCTCGTCCTGGGCTGGTCGCCTCTCATGTCGGGGCTGGCGGGCCTGCCCGGCGGCCTGGGCGCGGCGGTGGGCGGGGCGCTGGCGGGCCCGCTGGTCACCGCCCTGGGCCGGGCGCGGGTCGTCTCCCTCGGGCTCGCCCTCACCGCCGCCGGATTCTTCCTGTACGGCCGGCTCGACGTGGACACGGTCTACGCGTACATGGTGACCGCGATGATCGTCGCCTCGGTGGGCACCGGATTCACCTTCGCCGTCACCAACGACACCATCCTCGCCTCGGTCCCCAAGGATCGGGCGGGCGCGGCGTCCGCGATCGCGGAGACCGGTCAGGAGATGGGCGGCGCGCTGGGCATCGCCGTACTCGGGAGTGTGCTGACCGGCGCCTACCGCGCCGACCTGAGGCTCCCGGCCGAGGTGCCCGCGGAGGCGGCGGCCCAGATCAGGGAGTCGCTCGGCGGGGCGTTGGAGGTCGCCGCCGCCCTGCCCGCGCGGCTGGCGGAGACGGTCGCCGAGGCCGCCAGGCAGACCTTCGTCGACAGCATGCAGACGACCGTGACGACCGGCGCGGTGCTGCTCGCCCTCCTCGCGGCGGCCACGCTGCCCGCCCTGCGCGGCGTCCCCAAGGTGATCTCCGAGCCGGCCCCCGCCGACGGGGACAGGACTCAGGACGGGCCCGCCGCGCTCCGCTAGCCACTCCCGGCGGGCGTGGGCCGGCGCGAGTGAACACGGACGCGAGCGGGTACAGGTGAGCGCGGACGGGTGTGGCGGGCGGCCGGTGGAGCGGACGGAGAGATCATCCGAAATCGAGTTCGATCGCCGTTCCGGACCGGAAAGACGGTGACCTGATTCCTCGATCCGGTGGCCCGGCCGGACGGGCCGAATACGTGAAGGCCATTCATATCGGATCCCGGCAAGCGCCCGCGGCAATCCGTTCCGCGAAAACGACGCCGCCTCCGCGGACCCTCCTCTTGACACCCCGCCGGGGAACCGGAAACTCAACATAGGGCGAACATCAAGCCCACCTCAGGGAAATAACAGATCAACGGGAAAGCCGGAGTGTCAGCTGAGCGCAGAGGGTGCAGGTAAATCTCTAGAGAAGTGCCGATATGACCTGTTGGCACGAGATCGGCAGGTCAGCATGGCACCTATTTCGGACATACCCTATTATGGCTTATGTGTTATTTATAAACCAATAGCCATAAGTGCCAATTACTCAGCCCCTTTACCTTCCCAATAGATCACGGTCAGTCTAATATTTGGACCTATGTCATGGCGCGCATCAGATTTCCCAGATAGGCAGCCTGGGCCCTCTGGCCGCGGTGACGCTTCCGCCCAGCACGAATCGGACCACTCGTCCGACTGGCATCCCGAGCGACTCGCCGCATTCGATTGGCGGAAGGTCATTCTGTCCGGGGCGATTTTATCGATCTTCGCCGGGGCGGGGGTCTGGCTCACCACGAGAGACACCTCCGGGCCGCAGGCCCTGGTCGCCAACCCGACCCCCCGGCCCTCCGAGACGGGCTGGGAGGCGGCGGTCCCTCCGCCCTCGACACCGGCCCCCTCCACACCGGCCCCGAGCGGGAAGGCCGCACCGGCCCCGAGTGGGAAGGGCACGCCGTCCCCCTCCGCCCCCGACGGCGGGCGCACACCGGCGCCCTCCGCACCGGCCCCCGGCGGGAAGGGCACGGCGGCCCCCTCCGCCCCGGACGGCGGGCGCACACCGGCGCCCTCCGCACCGGCTCCCGACGCCGAGGGCACCGCCGCGCCGTCCCCCAGGCCCAAGGCCGCCGGCACCGAACAGGCACGGATCAGGGCCAGGGTCACCGTCCCGCCATCCATCACCCCGGTGCCTCTGCCCCCTCCGCCCGTCGGCTCCCCGTCCGCCGCCCCTCCGGCCAGAGCCCGTTCCTCCCAGCTCTCCGCCAAGGAGGTCTACCGCATCCACGGCCGCTACCAGCGGGGGCTGTCAGCGGCCCAGGCCACCCTGGACCAGGCCGCGATGGGCAAGCTGGAGCACGGGCTCGCGCTGGAGATGACACGGGCGAGCTTCAAGACCGCCCGGCTGGAGGGCGAGTCGGTGGCGTCGGGGATCTGGCCCAATCCGCAGGTGTGGATCCCCCGTCATGTCGAGGGCACCCCCGACTGGTTCGTGGCGGTCTCCTACGAGCCGGGGGTCGCCCGGATCACCGACGTGATGAGCTCCACCCCCGCCGGATGGCGGCTGGTGGCGTCGGCGGCGGACACGCGGGCCACCCCCGCCCGGTTCCCCAAGATCGCGACCGACGCCGACGGCTACGCCACGAGCCTGCCCGAGAACACCTCCGAACTGCTCGCGACCCCGCGTGAGGTCGCGAGCGCCCACCTGGCGAGCCTGGCGGGCGCCGAGCTGGACCCGACCTTCGCCGACGGGCCGTGGACGAGCGAGACCGTGGAGTTCTGGCAGCAGGAACGCGCCCAGTTGGAGGAGGCAGGCTGGTCCCTCAGGCTGTCATACCAGCTCGAAGGCCCGGTGCGCTCGCTGAGGACCAGCGACGGGGGCGCCCTGATCTGGTACGCGGCCCGCTCCGTCGACGCGCGCAAGGCTGAGCGCGTGGGAGCGAAGGTCACCCTGAAGGGGTCGGCCGCCGTCCGCACCGGGAACCGGTCCTTCACCCGCTCGGTGAGCGCGACCTACGGACGCATGTACGTAGCCCATGTCCCTCCCGCCGGTTCCATCGAGCCCGTCCGCGTGCTGGGCGAGTGGAGCGACGTCCTGGAGAGCCACGGCGACTGACACCCCCCTGGAAGAAGAGGAACATCCATGATGACACCCTCACGTAAGGCATCACGCGCGACGGTGATCACTGCAAGTATTGCGATCGGCGTGTTCGGGGCCGGTGCCGGGCTGGGAACCGTCATCGCCGCCCGTTCGCATCCCGCCGAGGAGAGGGTGATGCGCCTGGCGGCCGGCACCTACCACCTCGACGACGGCGAGCAGGCGTGGAAGTCCCGTGGCTCGGCCGACGGGGACCCGACTCTCCCGCTCTCCGGCGCCGACGAGGGCAGCACCATCACCGGCGACGGTCCCAAGGAGTCTCCCCGGGTCTGCCTGACCACCACCACCGACGGGCACGCGGTCGGAGGCGGCGGGGGAGGCTGCGTCTCGCTCGCCGTCCTGGCGAGTGCCGCCTCCGCCCTGCAGCGGCCCGGAAATCCCAAGAGCACGGCGTCGTCGCCGCCCAAGCGGGAGTCCTCGGCCCCGGAGCCCCGCCGCTCGACGGCGGCACAGCCCGCTCCGGAGCCCCGCCGCTCGTCGGCACCGCTGCAGCCCGCCCCGGAGACCCGCCGCTCGACGGCGGCGCAGCCGCCACCGGCGAAGTCGGGCCGCTCCACGCCTCCCCCCGCGCCGGCGCCGACGAAGAAGATCGCCGGTGACATCTCGGAGAGCGGCAGCCGGATCGAGCAGGCCGAGAAGAAGACCGCGAAGAAGGTCGACGTCGAGAGGGAGAAGGAGCAGCCGACCCCCAAGCCCGCCCAGCCCTCGGACACCGGCACGCCGGCCCAGCCCACGGACGCCGCCAAGCCCACGGTCCCCGCCGAGACGCCGAAACCCCCGGCGAACTCGGCGACGCCCACCCCGTCGGCGAGCGCCGGTGAGCAGGCCACGCCCACGGCGACCCCCGGCCCCTCGGACACCCGCCCTCCGGGGACTCCCACCCCCGCGCCGTCCCAGGACACGCAGCTCCCCCAGCCCGACCAGCGCACGGCCCAGAACCCGTCCCAGGCTCCCGACGGGAGCGTGCTGCAGCCCGCCACGCCGCTTCCGGACGGTGAGGTCTCCGGAAACGGCGACTCCCTGCCGATCTTCCGGGACCCGGAGCTGCTCCGGCGGGCCCAGGAGGCCCTGGGGCTGGACAAGAACATGCGCTACACGGACGAGAACGGCGTGTGGGACCTCAACATCGCCCCGCCGGGCACCCCTCCGTGCCGGGACTACTCGGCCGCCGAGCTTCAGCGGCTGGGCGCGTCCCAGGACGGCGGCCCGGCCATCCCCCGCGACTCCTGCCAGTGGCCCGCCTTCATCCGCTGGCTCTACGCGGAGCCGGCACCCGGGGAGGTCAGCAACTGGACCAAGTTCACCGGTCTGCCCGAGCGGAACCTTGAGCTCGTGGTGACCGACCCCTCCACCGCCCCGCCCGCCCGGCCCGACAACGGCCAGGTCCAGCCGGACAGCGGCCAGGTCCAGCCCGACACCCGCCAGGTCCAGCCGGACAACGGTCAGGTCCAGCCGGACCAGCCGGACCAGGCCGTCCTGCCCGACACCCACCGGGTCCAGCCCGACACCCGCCAGGTCCAGCCCGACAACGGCCCCGGCCAGATCCAGCCGGACCCGGCCGTCCAGTCCGATACCAGTCAGGTCCACCCGGACCCGTTCGGATACAACGGCCCATGAGCACTCGCCCCCGAGCTGGGCGCGCCGTGCTCGGTCCCGGCCAGGGGGCGACCTGGGTGGGCGAGCACGGCGCGCACCTGATGGACTACGCCGCCTACCATCTCGCCCCCGACCGGGCGCTGGCGGCGGTCACCTCCACGCTGGCCGCCTGCCAGGCCCAGCCGGCGCCCCGGGACATCACCGCCCGGGGGTGGTTGCTCGCCGTGCTCCGGCGTGACTGCCGCGCCGCGCCCGGCTACCGAGAGCAGTACGTCCCGGAAGCCGGGCCGGGCATGCCGGACGCCCGGCTGATCGAGCGCGTCTGGACGATCGTCGACCCGCTGGGCACCGAGACGCTCAGGTTGATGTACCGCCACGAGCTGGCTCCCCTCGACCTGTCCCACATGCTGGCGATGCCGGTGGAGGAGGTCGGCAGGCTTGCGACACGCACCCAGGACCTGATCGAGACCCTCGTGAGCGGCCTGGACGCCATCCAACACGGCCGCGGCACCTGCCCGGAGCTCCCCCCGCTGATCGAGGCCCTGTTCCCCGGCGGGCTCGGTGAGCCCGCCGACCCCGACGGGTTCGACGGGCCTGACGGGTTCGACGGGTCCGACGGGTCCGACGGGTCCGACGGGCAACGGACGCTCTCTCCCGCCGAGTTCGAAGAGGCCCGTACGGACCTGCTGTCTCACATGATCAAGTGCTCCGCGTGCACGCGGCCGATCAACATCCGCTACACGGTCCCGCAGATGATCTCCCACCCGCGGATCCCGCCCCTCACCGCCGAGGTGCGGCGGCGGCTCCTCGACTCCCTCCCGCCCCCCACGCAACCGCCCGAGCCGAAGAGCGCCCCCGCGCCCGCCGAGACGGCGGACCCCGGAGCGCGCACGCCGCCGCAGGAGGAGACCCGGCCCGGTCTGGCCGTACGGCCGGGCCGTACGGCCAGACCGGACCGCTCCACTCTCCCGTACCTCCCCGTCCGCCCGGACCGTTCCACACCCCGCCGTCCCGCCCGTCCCCCCCG
Organism: Streptosporangium sp. NPDC003464; assembly: GCF_053588315.1. Classification (NCBI taxonomy): domain Bacteria; kingdom Bacillati; phylum Actinomycetota; class Actinomycetes; order Streptosporangiales; family Streptosporangiaceae; genus Streptosporangium; species Streptosporangium sp. NPDC003464. The sequence goes on from NZ_JBSFPS010000157.1 coordinate 19,933, forward strand.
ACCTGACCGCCCCGACCGTCCAGATCGCACGGATCGCCCAGAACGCCCAGAACGCGCGGACCATCCGAACCGTCCAGACCGGGCGGACCGCACGGACCGGATGAACCAGGCTGACCGGATGGACCGGGCGGATGGCATGGACCGCACGGGCCCGGGGGACCGGGCGGATCGCATGGACCGCACGGACCGTTCAGCCCCGGGGGACCGCACGGACCGCACGGCCCCGGGGGACCGCGCGGGCCGGGTGGACCGGGTGGAGCGCGCGGACCGTTCGGACCGCTCCACGCTTCCGTACCTTCCCGTGCTGCCGGAGCGTCCCACCCTTCCGTCCCTGCCGACGCTGCCGGCAGGGACGGCCCGGCCGCGCTCCGCTCTGTCCCCGTCCCCGGCCCCGTCCTCACAGGACACCCCCCTGTACGACGCGCTGCTCTCGCAGACGCGGGTGCGCGAGAACGACATGACCGCCACCAACCCCGCCATCCCCGCCATCACCGGCCAGCCGGCCGCCGGCAGGTCCGGCGACAGGCGGGCGCCGGCGGTCCGGGCCTACGCCAGAGCGACCGGCGAGCCCGAGGGGGTGCGCTTCGGCCCTGGCGTCCGGTTCGTGGAGGCGCTCGCATGGGCGGGGGAACGGGTCCGGAGCACCACCATCAAGATCGTCATCATCGTGGTCGCCGGGGCCGCGGGCACCCTGACGGGCATGAACCTCCTCGGGCCCGCCATCGGGACCGAGCGGCCCGCCGGCTCCCTGCAGTCCTCCGCCGTCCAGGACACCACGGCCGGCACCGCCCCCGCTCCCCGGAGCGGGCTCGCCGCACGGCTGCGGATCCCCCCCGTGGTGACCCTGGACGAGTTCGGCCAGGGCAGCCTGGTCCTCACCATCTCCGGGGCCGCCCTCGACTGGCGGATAACAGCGCCCGGGCTGGCCGTGAGCCCGTCCAACGGCACCCTGGAGCAGGGACGGACCAGTGTGATCACGCTGCGCGCCCATCGGATCCGCCAATGGTGCGGCGTCCCCTCCTCCGTCACCGCCCCCCTGACCGTCCACGGACCCGACGACTCGATCACCACGACGGTGCGCTGGCTCACCTGCTGACAGCCCCGTCCCCCCTGCTCTGCGAAAGTTCTCTGAAAGGACCTTGGCCATGACGGAGACGTCCCCCCGGATCCAGAGCTCGCCGTCCGCTCCGGCGGAGCAGTTCCAGGAGACGGTCCCCCTCACCGCCGAACACCTGCTCATCAACCGGCGCCCCGAGCCCACCGGCGGGTGGCGACGGCTCATCTGGCAGCTCTCCGGCGGGAAGATCATCCCGGCGGAGTCGGCCACGGAGGTGGAGCGCCGCACGCTGATAGCCCAGGCCCAGACCCCCGTGGCGAGCGGGCACCACCGGATCGCGGTCATGAGCCTCAAGGGCGGGGTCGGCAAGACCACGACGACCGCCGCCCTGGGCAACACCCTGGCCTCCCTGCGGGGAGACCGGGTCATCGCGATCGACGCCAACCCCGACCGGGGGACCCTCGGGATCAAGGTCAAGTCCGAGACGGCGGCGACCATCCGCACGCTGCTCGCCGAAGCCCCCCACATCGTCCGCTACGCCGACGCGCGCGCCTTCACCTCCCAGTCGACCGCCCGGCTGGAGGTCCTCGCCTCCGACACCGATCCCGCCGTGAGCGAGGCGTTCAACGCCGAGGACTACCGCACGGTCGCCGGGCTCATCGAGCGCTACTACTCGATCTGCATCACCGACTGCGGGACCGGGCTACTCCACGGGGCCATGGGGGCGACGCTGGAGCTGGCCGACCAGATCGTGCTGGTCAGCCTGGTCGCGGTGGACGGGGCGAGCTCGGCCGCCGCGACACTGGACTGGCTCACCGCCCACGGGTACGCGGACCTGGTCAAGAACGCCATCGTCGTGCTGAACGCCGTGGAGCCCAAGTCCGACGTGGACGTGGAACTGCTGGAACGCCATTTCGGCTCCCGCTGCCGCACCGTCATCCGCGTCCCCTACGACCCGCACCTCAAGGAGGGCGCCGAGGTCGACCTGGCCCGCCTCCGGCCCACCACCCGGGGTGCCTACCTGCGCCTGGCCGCCGCCGCCGGCCAGGCGTTCGGCCAGCGTCCCGATCGGGGCAAGTAGTGAGGCCAGCCGCCGAGGACCCCGTGCTCGACTGGGATCTGGGCCCCCCGCCCCACAACTCCCGGCGGATGATCGTCGTGGTCGTCTCCATCGTGGGGGCGATCCTGCTGATGATCGGCGCGTGGCAGTTCCTGCGGCCCGAGCCCGTCACCTCGACGGCCCGGACCGCGGACCCGGCCGCCGCCGGCACCGTCGCGCTCGCCCCGCCCTCCGGCTACGAGGGCGACGCCGGCTATCCCGTCGGGTTCCCCCACACCGAGCTGGGGGCGGTCTCGGCGGCGGCCGCCACGCTGGAGGCGGCGTGGACGCTGGACATCGAGCAGGCCGAGCAGGCGGCGGTCCTGTACGCCCCGCCGGAGCAGCAGGAGGCGGCCCGGGCCGGCGCGCGGGCCGCCGTCGCCGGATGGCGCGAGACCCTCGGCCTCCCCAAGGCCGGCAAGCTCCCCGACGGGGCCGCCATGCGGACGAGGACGATCGGGGTCCAGTGGCGGGCCCGTGCCAAGGACCAGATCCAGGTGTCCGTCCTGGTCCAGGTGACCGCGACCAAGGGCGCCCAGGACACCGACCCGACCTACTCCAGCCCGTACGCCATGAGTCTGCTCATGGCGTGGCATCCCGGCATGCGGGGCCGGGGTGACTGGGTCAACATCCCCGATCCCGTCTCCGCCGCGGTGCCCGAGGTCGCCCTACCCGGCACCCCCGAGTTCACCGCCGCGGGCTGGAAACCCATCTCCGGCCCCGAGCCCACCTCATAGACCGAGGAGGCACCCATGCCCCCACGTAACTCGTCTCGGCGCGTCACCTTGGTCTCCGGCCTCCTCCTGGCAGGGGCTGCCCTGCTCCCCGCTGATCGGGTCGTATTCGTACCATCCGGTGCTCTCGTGATCCGATCTGTCCCAGGTCCACGCCCAGAAGGAGGTGCCGTC
>NZ_JBSFPS010000158.1:0-22921 GCF_053588315.1 Streptosporangium sp. NPDC003464
GCGCAGCCGGAGACGGCCGACTTCAGCTTGTGCGGCGAGCGCAGGCCCCGGTAGCGCAGCTCCAGGGCGATGGCCATGCCGACGGCGTCCTGCACGCCGTAGCGGCACCAGGTGGAGCCCACACAGGACTTCACCGTGCGCAGCGCCTTGCCGTAGGCGTGGCCGGACTCGAAGCCGGCGTCCACCAGCCGCTTCCAGATCAGCGGGAGCTGCTCCACCCGCGCCCCGAACAGGTCGATCCGCTGCCCTCCGGTGATCTTGGTGTAGAGGCCGAAGTCGCGGGCCACCTCGCCGATCACGATCAGCTTCTCGGGAGTGATCTCCCCGCCGGGGATGCGCGGCACCACCGAGTAGGTGCCGTTGCGCTGGATGTTGGCCAGGAAGTGGTCGTTGGTGTCCTGCAGGGCGGCCTGCTCACCGTCCAGGATGTGCCCGTTGCCGAGGGAGGCCAGGATCGAGGCGACGACGGGCTTGCACACGTCGCAGCCGCGCCCGGTGCCGTGCTCGGCGATGAGCCGGGAGAACGTCGTGATGCCGCGCACCCGGACGATGTCGAACAGCTCGGCCCTGCTGTGCGTGAAGTGCTCGCACAGTGCCTTGGAGACCTCGACGCCGGACTTGACCAGGATCTGCTTGAGCATCGGGACGCAGCTGCCGCAGGTGGTGCCGGCGCGGGTGCAGTCCTTGATCCCGGCCACGTCGGTCAGGCCCTTGTCCGCGATGGCCGCGCACACCCGGCCCTTGGTGACGTTGTTGCAGGAGCAGACCTGCGCGTCGTCGGGAAGGTCCATGCTCGCCGGGCCGCCGGTGAACAGCAGCTCGCTGGGCGCGCCCGGCAGGTCCCGGCCGACGAAGGGCTTGAGGGTGTTGTACGGCGTGGCGTCGCCGACGCAGATGCCGCCGAGCAGGGTGCGGGCGTCGTCGCTGACGAACAGCTTCTGGTAGACCCCGCCCACCGGGTCCATGAAGGTCACGTCGAGGGCGCCGTCCATGGCGCCGAACTGGGCGACCTCCACGCCGAGCAGCTTGAGCCTGGTGGACAGGTCCGCGCGGGCGAAGGCCGCCCCGCCGCCGAGGACCCGGTCCGCGGCGACCTCGGCCATCGTGAAGCACGGCCCGACCAGCCCGTAGACCACGCCCTCGTGCAGGGCGCACTCCCCCACCGCGTAGATCGCCGGATCGCTGGTGCGCATCCCGTCGTCCACGACGATCCCACCGCGCTCGCCGACCTCCAGCCCGGCCTGCCTGGCCAGCTCGTCGCGCGGCCGGACGCCCGCCGAGAAGACCACGATCTGCGCGTCGATCGTCTCCCCGTCCGGCTTGACCAGGCCCGCGACCCGCCCGTCCGGCCCGGCGACGATCTCCTTGGCCCCGGCCTCGGTGTGCACGCTCAGGCCGAGGGCCTCGATGTGGCCCCGCAGGACGGAGCCGCCGCCCTCGTCCACCTGCCGGGGCATGAGCCAGCCGCCCATCTCCACGACATGGGTCGACAGGCCCAGCCCGCGCAGCGCGTCGGCGGCCTCCAGCCCCAGCAGGCCGCCGCCGATGACGACGCCGCTGCCGGCGTGCGCCGCGGCCTCCCTGATCGCGTCCAGGTCGTCGATCGTCCGGTAGACGAAACAGCCCGGAAGCTCCCTGCCGGGCACCGGCGGCACGAACGGGCTGGACCCGGTGGCCAGCACCAGCACGTCGTACGGCTCCACGTGACCGTCGGCGGTGGTCGCCTTCCGGCCGGCCCTGTCGATCCCGGTGACCCGGGAGGCCAGCCGCAGCACGACGCCCTCCGGGACCGGGTAGGTGAGGTCCTCGGCGCTCTTGCCGGTGAGATAGGAGGTCAGCGCGACCCGGTCGTAGGCGGGCCGGGGCTCCTCCCCCAGAACGGTGATCCGGCCCTCGAACCCCTTGGCGACCAGCGCCTCGACCAGCCGGCTGGACGTCGGCCCATGCCCCACCACCACAACTCGCCGCTCCGTCATACCGAGATGCCCTCCTGCTCGCACAGCCAGCCGACGATGCCCTCGACCGCGTCGCGGCAGCCGCCGCAGCCGGTCGTGGCACGCGTGGCGGCGGCCACCGCCGCCACGTCCCGGGCGCCGGACTCCCAGCAGGCCCGGATCTGTCCCTTGGTCACGTTGTTGCACCGGCAGACCTTCGCCGCGTCCGGCATCCTGACCGGGCTCTCGGCGACCGTGCTGCCGGACAGGCCGGGGAACAGCAGCCCGGCCGGGTCCGCGGGGACCGGGGAGCCCCGGTCGAAGAGCTGGGTGAGGGTGCCCACCGCGGCCGTCTCGCCGAGGAGGATCGCGCCGACCAGGCGGCCGTCGCGGATGACGAGCTTGCGGTAGGTGCCCCGCGCCCGGTGGCTGAAGCGCACCACCTCGGCTTCGTCCTCGGTCAACTGGGTCTCGCCCATCGCCGCCAGCTCCACGCTCCTGGCCTTCAACCGGGTCACCAGCCGCGACCCCCGGTACCGGGAGGTCTTGTCCGCCCCGGTGACCAGGTCGGCGACCACGGCGGCCTGCTCCCAGGCAGGAGCCACCAGGCCGTAGACCGTGCCGTCGTGCTCGGCGCACTCACCGATCGCGAAGATCGACGGGTCGTCGGTCCGCATCTCGTCGTCGACGACGATCCCGCGCCGCACCTCCAGCCCCGCGTCCCCGGCCAGCCCCGTCACCGGCCGGACCCCGCAGGCCAGCACCACCAGATCCGCCTCGACCCTCTCGCCCGCGGCGAGCCGTACGCCGTCGTCGAAGATCTCCTCCACGACCACGCCGGTCCGCACCTCCACGCCCAGCTCCGCGAGGGTCTCCCCCAGCAGCAGTCCCGCCTCCGCGTCGAGCTGCCGGTCCATCAGGTGCCCGGCCAGGTGGAGCAGCGTGACCGGCAGCCCGCGCCCGGCCAGGCCGCGGGCCGCCTCGATGCCGAGCAGGCCGCCGCCGACCACCACGGCGCGCTGTGCCGTGCCGGCCGCGGCGAGGATCGCCTGGCAGTCGTCCATCGTCCGGAACGCCGTCGCCCGGGCCGCCCCGGGCACCGGCGGCACCACGGCGTCGCTGCCGGTCGCCAGCACCAGCACGTCGTACGGCTCGCGCCTGCCGTCCGCGGTGAGCACGGCCTGGGTGTCCCGGTCGACCGCGGTCACCTCGACGCCGAGCAGGGCCGTCACCGAATGGTCGCCGTACCAGGCCGGGTCCAGCAGCCGCACCTGGTCCGGCAACATCGTCCCGGCCACCACGTTCGACAGCAGCACCCGGTTGTAGGGCTGCCACGTCTCGGCGCCGAACACGGTCACCCTGACGTCCTTGTCCCGGGCACGGACCTCGCTGACGAGGCGGGCCCCCGCCATCCCGTTCCCCACGATCACCAACCGGGTCATCCGACACGCTCCAGCCTCACGGCGCAGACCTTGAACTCCGGCATTCCCGACACCGGGTCGAGCGCGGGATTGGTGAGCAGATTGGCCCCGGCCCAGTGGAAGGGCATGAACACGCTGTCCGGCCGGATCGCCGGGTTGACCCGGGCCACGCCCTCTGCCGCGCCCCGGCGGCCGACGACCCGCAGCCGCTCGCCCGGCGCCACCTCCAGACGCTCGGCGAGATCGGGATGGAGCTCCACGAAGACCTCCGGGACCACCGCGTTCAGGGCGGGGATCCGCCGGGTCTGGGCGCCGCTCTGGTAGTGCGCGAGCACCCGGCCGGTCGTCAGGTAGAGGGGGTATTCGCGGTCGATGTCCTCTTCGGGCGGGCGGTGCTCGACGGGCACGAACCTGGCGCGGCCGTCGGGGGTGGCGAAACGGTCCAGGAAGGGCCGGGGGGTGCCGGGGTGGTCCTCGGCCGGGCAGGGCCAGAACACGCCGGTCTCGGCGGCGATCCGCTCGTAGGTGATGCCCGCGTAGTCGGCGACGCCCCCGGCGGAGGCCCGCCGCAGCTCGTCGAAGACCTCGCGCGGGTCGGTCGGGAACCCCTGCGCGCCGCGCAGCCGTACGGCCAGGCCCCGGAGGATCTCCAGGTCGCTGCGGACGCCCTCGGGCGGGTCGGTGGCCTGGCGGCGCAGCAGCACCCGGCCTTCGAGGTTGGTCATCGTGCCGCTCTCCTCGGCCCACTGGGTCGTGGGCAGCACGACGTCGGCCAGCGCGGCCGTCTCCGACATGACGAGGTCGGAGACCACGAGCAGGTCCAGCGAGCGCAGCCGCCCGGCGATGTGCCCGGCCCGGGGGGCGGAGACCACCGGGTTGGAGCCGAACAGCAGCAGCGCCCGCGGGCCGCCGTCGGTCCCGAGCGCGTCGAGCAGCTCGTAGGCGGAGCGGCCCGGACCGGGCAGGTCCTCGGGCTCGATCCCCCACACGGCGGCCACGTGGGCGCGCGCGGCGGGATCGTCGATCCTGCGGTATCCCGGGAGCTGGTCGGCCTTCTGGCCGTGCTCGCGGCCGCCCTGCCCGTTGCCCTGCCCGGTGACGCAGCCGTAGCCGGACCCCGCACGGCCCGGCAGCCCGAGGGCGAGCGCGAGGTTGATGAACGCGCTCACCGTGTCGGTGCCCTTGGCGTGCTGCTCGGCGCCGCGACCGGTGAGGATCACCGCCCGGCCGGCGGCGGCGAGGATCTCCGCGGCCAGGCGCATCCGGGCGACCGGGACACCGGTGATCCGCTCCACCCGCTCGGGCCACCAGGCGGCGACCGAGGTGCGGACCGCGTCGAACCCGCTGGTGCGGCCGGCCACGTAGTCCTCGTCCACGTGCCCCTCGGCGATCACGATGTGCAGCAGGCCCAGGGCGAGCGCCAGATCGGTGCCGGGGGTCGGCTGGAGGTGGAGGTCGGCCTGCCGCACGGTCGCGGTGGCCCTGGGGTCGATGACGATCAGCCGGCCGCCCCGGTCGCGCATCGCCTGCAGGTGGCGGACGAACGGCGGCATGGTCTCGGCCACGTTGCCGCCCGCGATCAGGATCGCGCCGGCCCCGGCGAGGTCGGTGATCGGGAAGGGCAGGCCGCGGTCCATGCCGAAGGCCCGGTTGGCGGCGGCGGCGGCCGAGGACATGCAGAACCGGCCGTTGTAGTCGATCTGGCTGGTCCGCAGCACCACCCGGGCGAACTTGCCGAGCTGGTAGGCCTTCTCGTTGGTGAGCCCGCCCCCTCCGAACACGGCCACACCGTTGGGGCCGTGCTCTCCCTGGACGGCGCGGATCCGGGCGGCGACGAAGTCGAGCGCCTCGTCCCAGCCGACCGGCTCGCCGTACAGGAGCGGGGTGGTGAGCCGCTCGCCGCTGGTCAGCAGCTCACCGGCGGTCCAGCCCTTCTGGCACAGGCCGCCCGCGTTGGCGGGGATGTCCTCCCTCGGAGTGATCGTGACAGTCTCTCCGGCGGCCACGTTCATGCCGCACTGCAGGGCGCAGTAGGGGCAGTGGGTCGCCGCCCCCGCCTTCACAGGCGGCTGGGTGGGAAGTGAGATCGGCACATGTCCGATGGTGCTTTCGAGCGGTTTCACCGCTGGGTCCCCTCTGTTACCGGTGTGCTACAAGCCGCTAACGACGTTCACATTCGCGACGAGCCTGGTGTGAGCCGTTCAGACACGGGCGGCCGCCAGACCCGGCACCGGGCCGGCGGTCCGCAGGTAGCAGGCCCAGGTCACCAGCGCGCACATCGCGTAGAAGCCGGCGAAGGCGGCCAGCGCGGCGCCCGCGCCCCCGGTGGCGGCGATGGAGCTGCCGAACCCCCGGTTGATGAAGAAGCCGCCGAACGCGCCGATGGCGGAGATGATCCCGACCGCGGCGGAGGCGTCGCGCTTGCCGGTGGCCAGGGCGCTGTCGTAGGCGGGCGTGCCGGGGGCGATCCCCGCGGTGGCCTTGGCCCGGAAGATGGCCGGGATCATCCGGTAGGTGGAGCCGTTGCCGACGCCGGTGGTGGCGATCAGGAGCATGTAGGCGCCGAAGAAGAGCCCGAAGCCGTGCTGGGCCACGCCCTGCCAGACCAGCGCCGCCGCGCCCGCCATGGCGGCGAAGTTGACGAGCGTCACCCGGGCCCCGCCGAGCCGGTCGGACAGCCAGCCTCCGACCGGGCGGATCAGCGAGCCGAGGAGCGGGCCGACGAAGGCCAGCCCGATCAGGGAGGTCTGCTCGGGGAACTGGCTCTTGATGAGCAGCGGGAAGGCGGTGGAGTAGCCGATGAAGGAGCCGAAGGTGCCGATGTAGAGGACCGACATGATCCAGGTCTGGGCCCGACCGGCGATCTTCAGCTGGTCTCTCGGGCCGGCCTTGGCGGAGGTCAGGTTGTCCATGAAGAAGTAGGCGCCGGCCGCGGCGGCCACGATGAACGGGATCCAGAACAGCCCGGCGGCGGCCAGCCCGAAGGCGCCGATCACCAGTGGCATGACGAGCTGGACGGAGCTGACGCCGATGTTGCCGCCGGCCGCGTTGAGGCCGAGCGCCGCCCCCTGCTTGGACTGGGGATAGAAGTAGGTGATGTTGGCCATGCTGGAGGCGAAGTTGCCGCCGCCCAGGCCGGCGGTGGCGGCGATCAGCAGGAACACCCAGTACGGCGTGCCCGGGTCGCTCACCGCCACGGCCAGCAGCACCGCGGGGACGAGCAGGAGCAGCGCGCTGATCACGGTGAAGTTCCGGCCGCCGAACCTGGCCGGGGCGAAGGTGTAGGGGATGCGCAGCGCCGAGCCGATCAGATTGGGCAGCGAGACGATCCAGAAGAGCTGGTCGGTGGAGAACTCGTAGGAGCCGAGCTGCACGGTCACGATGCTCCACACCGTCCAGAGGGTGAAGCCGAGATGCTCGGCGAAGACCGAGAAGATCAGGTTGCGCCGGGCGACCTTCCGTCCCTCCCGGTCCCAGAACGCCGGGTCGTCGGGCCGCCACTCGCTGATCCAGCGCTTCGCCATCGTTCCTCCTGGGTCCTCAAAAAAGGAAGGTCTTCGAAAACCTAGAAGTGAGGCGTTACGCACATTCACGCTCTGTGATGGTGCACGGGTTACGTGTGATTAACCTCCGAAATATGCAATGCACAGGCCGCACATGCGTAACGTCCTGGAAACATGCCGATCCTGCCGGTCACGGTTGAGGCAATGCGACAATGGGAATCGTGTGCGTGTCAGTCCGTCGCCTCGGGGAGTGCGTGTGGCCGTCCAGCCGATCCGACCCTTCGCTGATCCAGTGCTACGGACCGTAGCCGAACCCGTGACCGTCTTCGACCGCGAGCTGCGCGGTCTGGTCAAGTCCCTCCAGGCGACCATGCGCGCCGGAGCCGGCCGCGCGGGGCTGGCCGCCCCGCAGATCGGCGTCCCGCTGCGCGTCCTCGTCTACGCGGTGGAGGGCAGGTCGGGCCATCTGATCAACCCGCGCCTGGAGCCCTCGGAGCGGACGGTCGTGGCCGACGAGGCCTGCCTGTCGGCGCCCGGCCTGTGGTGGCCGCTGGAACGCTCCTACATGGTCACCGCCCGCGGCCGCGACATGTTCGGCAGGCCCGTCACCATCCGTGCCCTGGGCATGCTCGCCCGGGTCCTCCAGCACGAGGCCGACCACCTCGACGGAGTCCTGTTCGCCGACCGCCTGCCCGCCGACGAGCGCGAGCGATTCCTGCAGGCCGTCCCCTCCTGACCGGCGCCGTCGGCCCCGCGCGCCGACCCGCCGCCGAGACATTTGCCCATCATGCCGCTGACCTGTAGCCTTTGATAGTTGCAGTCGAAGTTCTCGATGGTGCTTGTCATCACAGGCACTCACAGGAAGACCGCCGACAGCGGGCGTTACAGTTTCTCCGGATGGTTTCCGCGGATGCTTGGTAGGGTCCGCAACGCAGCCCCGGACCGTCGACCTGATGGTTCGGTGAGGCTCCCAATGAGGAGAAGTAGTTTTGTCTGAGGGCACTGTTAAGTGGTTCAACGCCGAAAAGGGCTTCGGGTTCATCGCGCCGGATGACGGCAGCGCCGATGTCTTCGTGCACTACTCGGCGATCAACTCCGGTGGTTACCGCACCCTGGAGGAGAACCAGCGTGTCAGTTTCACCACCACGCAGGGCCAGAAGGGCCCGCAGGCCGACCAGGTTCAGGTCATCTGACCTGTTCTAAAAGGCTTCCATCCAGGCCCGCACCGCTCCGGCGGTGCGGGCCTGGATCTTTTTTTACCGATTCTTTCGGCCCGCCACCCGGCCCGTGCGCCGAGCTCCGTAACAGCTCTCCGCGGGTGCCGGGCAGCGCCGGGTGTCGGGTCAGGGGATGCGCGAGAGCCGGATCAGCGCGCTGGCGTGGTCGGTCGTCAGGTCGAGGCTGAGGCCGTGCTGGAGCAGGACTGCGCCGTGGTGGAGGCCGCCGCTGTCGTCGTCGCGGTAGACGGCGGCCGGGTCGAGGCCCAGCAGGCGGACCGGCAGGACCGGTCCGGCCGCCCGGCGGGGCTGCTGCCAGCCGAGGACCACGGTCTGCGCGCCGTCGCGGCTGACGTACTGGACGGCGGTGCGGCCGGCGTGGGTGCCGAGCCGGTACTGCACTCCGTGCTGGACGGTTCCGCGGATCTCCTTGTACAGGGTGACGAGCTCGGTGGCTTCGGCGAGTTCGGCGGCCGACCATTCCAGCAGGTTGCCGCCGATGCCGAGGACGCCCGCCATGGCGACGTGGAAGCGGAAGCGCAGCGGCAGGGCGCGGCGGGTGAGGTAGTTGGGGCTGTCGGTGACCCAGGCGGCCATGGTGCGGGCGGGGTAGAGCTGGCTGTAGCCGTCCTGGATGGCGATGCGGTCGACGGCGTCGGTGTTGTCGGAGACCCAGGCCTCGTCGGTGCGGGCGAGCATGCCGAGGTCGGCCCGGCCGCCGCCGCCCGCGCAGGTCTGGACGCGCAGGCGGGGGTGGTCCTCACGGAGGCGGTCGATGACGGAGTGGACGCCGTGGACGTGGTCGAACCACAGGCGGGTGGCGTCCGGGCCGGCGTCGGGCCATCCGGCTTCGGTGAACGCGCGGTTCATGTCCCATTTGAGGTAGTCGATGGCGTGGTCGCGGAGCAGCGCGTCGAGCCATTCGTGCGCCCAGCTCACGACGTCGGGGCGGGCGAAGTTGAGGACCAGCTGGTTGCGCAGGGTGGTGCGGGCGCGGTGCGGCATGTGCAGCACCCAGTCGGGGTGGGCACGGTAGAGGTCGCTGTCGGGGTTGACCATCTCCGGTTCGACCCACAGGCCGAAGCGCATGCCGAGCCGGTGCACCTCGTCGATGAGCGGGGTCAGGCCGGACGGGAAGGCGGTGGGGTTGACGTGCCAGTCGCCGAGGCCGGCGTCGTCGCTGTCGCGGGCGCCGAACCAGCCGTCGTCCATCACGAACAGCTCGGCGCCGACGGCGGCGGCCCGGGCGGCGAGGTCCTTCTGGTTGGTCTCGGTGACCGCCCAGCCGGTGGCCTCCCAGGAGTTGTAGACGACCGGGCGGACGGTGTCGGGGTCGGGCAAGACGTGCCGGGCGATGTGGTCGTGCCAGGCGCGGCTGGTGCTCCCGAACCCACCCGCCTGGTAGAGGCCGAGGAACGGCGGGGTCTGCCGGCTCTGGCCGGCGGGCAGCCGCCAGGACAGCCCCTCATGGCCGAAGCCGCCGGTCCAGGTCAGCCGTCCGGTGGGCGAGTGGTCGACGGTGACGCGCCAGCTCCCGCTCCAGGCCAGGGCCGTGCTCCAGACGTCGCCGCGCTCCTCGGTGGCCGTCCCGTCGTCGATCATCAGCCAGGGGTGGGCCTGGTGGCTGGACAGGCCGCGCCTGCTGGTCAGGACCGTCTCGCCGATCGGCAGCGCGACGCGTTCCAGCTGGAACTCGCCGGCCCACGCGCCGGTGATGTGGCTGAGGCGGTAGCCGGCGCGCAACGGCGCGGTCCAGGCCGCGGAGTCGGCGCGGGCCAGAACCAGGGGATCCTCGCCCTCCTGGCCGGTGTGGCGCAGCTTCAGCCGGCGTTCGATCACGTCGCTGCCCTCGTGCAGCCGGTAGTGCAGCTCGACCTCCAGCGGATGGCGGCGGTCGCGCAGGTGCAGCACCAGGCCGTCGTCCGAGATCACATGCCCGGCGAAACGCCATTCGGCCTTCGACGTCCCGTCGGGGAAGACCGGCAGGAGGCTCTGCGGGCCGAAGCCATCGGTGACCAGCTCACCGCCCTCGCCGGCCGGGCTCTCGAAACTGCTGTCGGCCGGCCGGAGCCGGCCGGGGACGCTCGCCGCCTGGGCGAGCGTGAGCGGCGGCCCCCAGTACACGTGCCTGGGCACGTCCTCGCCGTCGAGCCGGACCGCGTAGGCGGAGCCGGGGGTGCGCAGCAGCCACAGCCGATGTGCGGGGTCGAACTGGACGGAGGGAGGCGTGGCGGACAACAGGACTCCAAGGATCAAGGGATTTGCCCGTAGCGTAGGCCGGAGTCAGGCAGAAATACATTCTTGACGAAGTTAATTTATTGACCGTACTGTTCCGGCATGCCGCGCATCGCACCCCCCAGGGCGCCCATCACCAGCCCGGCGGCCGCGACCGTCTTCGAGCTGGTGCTGACATCGGCTCAGGGCTGGTCGTCAACGGAGGTCTGGTCTCCGGCGCGTACGGCGTCGCCGGGGAGATCGGGCACGTGCCGGTCGCCGAAGTCCGGCCCGCCATGCCACTGCGGCGGGACCGGCTGCGTGGAGGCGATCGCTTCGACCGAGGCGATCGTCATCCGGGCGAGGCACGTCACCGGCGAGCCGGAGCTGACCATGGCACAGGCCGTGGAGCGGGCCCGCGCCGGTGACCCGGCCGTCCGCGAGGTGTTCGCCCGCGCCGGTCACGCCATCGGACGAGGTCTGGCGGCCCTGGTCAACCTGTTCGGCCCGGAACGGGTGGTCGTGTCGGGCGAGGGCCTGGAGGCCTTCGACCTCTTCGAGGACCAGCTCCGGCGGACCTTCGCCGCGCAGGCCTTCGGCAGCGCGGCCCGCTGCGAGCTCCTGCTGCGCCCGCTCCCCTTCGAGGAATGGGCCCGCGGCGCCGCCGCGGTCGCCGTGCGGAGCCTGTTCACCCCCGCCTGACCCTCACATACCCGTTGACGGTCACCCGCCCTGCCCGTCCCTTGAGTCACCCTGTCCTTCAGTCCGGCAACCACTACATCCCTCCATGAGTGTGGGGTGGCCGTCTCGATGGCCACCCCCACACCCATGCGCCCTTGCCGCCCCGGGTCCGGTGAGGGCCGCCGGCCGGCCCGGGGCCCGTCTCCGGGCGCCCTCGTCGCCGGCGGGCGCCGTCGCCGCGGGGACGGGCCGTCAGAGCCTGACGCCGAGCAGCGCGTCCACGATGTCCGTCACGAGCGCGGGCGCCCCGGGGTCGGCGCCCCCCTCGGCCAGCGCCCGGTCGGCCCAGGCGTCGACGACCGCGAGCGCTCCGGGGGTGTCCAGGTCGTCGGTCATGCGGGCGCGGATCTCCGCGAGCACGGTCTCCGCCTCCGGACCGGCCGGCAGGCCGGTGGCGGCGCGCCAGCGCGCCAGCCGTGCCTCGGCGGAGGCGAGCTGGTCGGCGGTCCACTCCCAGTCGCTGCGGTAGTGGTGCGCCAGCAGGGACAGCCGGATGGCCATCGGGTCGGTCTCCTGGCGGAGCCGGGAGACGAAGACCAGGTTGCCCTTGGACTTGGACATCTTCTCGCCGTCGAGGGCGACCATCCCCGCGTGCACGTAGGCCCTGGCGAAGGGCCACTCGTTGCAGGCGACGTGGCCCTCGTGGGCGCCGCACTCGTGGTGGGGGAAGATCAGGTCGGAGCCGCCGCCCGCGACGTCGAACCCGCTGCCCAGGTTGGCCAGCGCGATCGCGGTGCACTCGATGTGCCAGCCGGGCCTGCCCCGGCCGAACGGCGAGGGCCAGGACGGCTCACCGGGGCGCTCGGCGCGCCAGAGCACCCAGTCGAGCGGGTGCTTCTTGCCGGGCCTGTCGGGGTCGCCGCCGCGCTGGCCGGCCAGGTCGATCATCCGCTCCTCGGAGTATCCCGAGACGGCGCCGAACTTCGGCGCCGCGGAGACGTCGAAGTAGACGTCCCCGTCGAGGACGTAGGTGGCCCCCTTGTCGCGCAGGAGCTCGATCAGCTCGGCGACCTGGTCGATCACCTCGGTGACGCCGACGTATTCGCGCGGGGGGAGGATCCGCAGCGCCTCCATGTCGGTGCGGAACAGCTCGATCTCCCGCTCGGCGAGCTCCCGCCAGTCCTGCCCGGTCTGTTCGGCACGTTCCAGGAGCGGATCGTCCACGTCGGTGGTGTTCTGGGTGAAGTGGACGTCATGACCGGCGTCCTGCCAGACCCGGTTGACCAGGTCGAAGGCGAGGTAGGTGTTGGCGTGCCCCAGATGGGTGGCGTCGTAGGGCGTGATGCCGCAGACGTACAGCCGCGCCGTGGGGCCGGGCTGGGTGGGGCCGACCTCTCCTGCGGCGGTGTCGAACAACCGCAGCGGAGCACCAACACCAGGGAGCCGAGGGACCTTCGGCGCAGACCACGATCTCATGTATTGAGCCTATCCAGCGGACGGACCGCCCCGATCAGCCCGGGGCGGTGGGGACACGGGGCACTCATGTCAACCGCCGGAGCTCGGCCCGTCATTCCGGCAGGACACTACGGAAGGCCGCCGGATCGCGTGGATCATCGGTGAAGTCGTAGCGGACCCCGCCGGCGGCCAGCGCCAGCAGGGTGACCGACAGGGAGCCGTAGGCCCGCCCGTCGGGCAGCTCCTGATGGATGATCATGGTGCGGGGATCCTCGGGGGGCAGGCCCGCCCCGGTCGCGAGCTCCCGCCACTCCCCCCAGGGGGCGTCGAGGGCCGGGGGACGGCCGGCCTTGGCGAAGAGCGGGCGGAAGAACGCGACGCGCTCGTTGTCGTCGCCCTGCTCCCAGCCGCTGTTGACGATCATGTGGGTCCCGGCGGGGAGCTCGTCCATCCCCAGCTCCGTCCCGTTCCAGTGCCACACCCGGGCCCCGCCGGGATCGGCCAGGACCAGGTGGAAGGGGTCGTAGCGGGCCAGGTCCAGGTCCGGCAGGCGGCCTGCGGCCGCCGCCCGCAGCGGCAGCTCGCCCCGGGAACGGCGCGTGTCCTCCGGTGCGAGCAGGCCGCGGCCGTTGAGCAGCGCGCCCACCCGCCTGGCCGCGGGGTCGACGGCCAGCCAGGTGCCTCCCGCCTGGAGGTCGCGCCCGCCGATCAGGCCCGGCCAGTGCTCGGCCGGAGGGAGCCAGGGCCGGGTGGTGAACTCATCGCGCACCCCGACGAGGATCAGGGGGATCTTGGCGCTCGGATCGATGCTGACGACAACCGTGCACATGCCCGGCAGGGTACGCCCCCGCCGGGGACCGCCTCAGATCGGGGGCCAGGGGATCGCGGGCCAGTCCTGGGAGGGCAGCGGGTGCAGGCCGGTGTCGAGCAGCCTGCGGACCCGGGACCAGGTGGCCTCGACCTCGGCCAGGGTGAGCAGCTCGCGGAGCCGGCGGCCCAGGCGCCCCTGCTCCAGGTCCCGCTCAAGGCGGGCCAGGACGTTCATGGCCTCCCGGGACAGGGGCTTGCCGCGCCACTGCCAGAGCACGGTGCGGAGCTTGTCGTCGGCGGAGAAGGAGACGCCGTGGTCGACCCCGTGGATGTGGCCGTCGACCAGCGGGAGCAGATGGCCGCCCTTGCGGTCGGCGTTGTTGACGACGGCGTCGAAGACGGCCATCCGGCGCAGCGCGGGCAGCCGGCTGCGGATGAGCGCCATCAGGTCGACCTCCGGGTCGGTGTCGATCCAGAGCTGGCACATGCCGGGGCCGAAGGGGCCGTCGCGGTAGACGGTCGGCGGGACGATCCGCCAGCCGGTCGCCGCCGAGACCTCGAAGGCGGCCACCTCCCGGGCGGCCAGGGTGCCGTCGGGGAAGTCCCAGAGCGGGCGCTCCCCGCGTACGGGCTTGTAGACGCAGGCCGCCACGTGCCCGCCGAGCCGTACGGAACAGTAGAGCGTCATGTTGCTCGCCTCGATCAGCCGGCCCTCGACCTCCAGCCGACCGTCGCGGAGCAGACGCAGAGCGGTCTCGTCGTCCAACCCCCTCGCGGGCGCCGCGCTCAGCGTGGGCTCGCTTTCGGCACTCATTCGCCTCCCTCAACCGATGAAGCGCTACTACCCCGGTAACCGTTGAGACGCACGCAGATATGCCCGCCGGCATCGAGCGGCTGGCCGCAGAGCGGACAGGGTGGACGGCCCGCCGCGACGAGGGCCATGGCGCGTTTGGTGAAGGCCCGGGCCACGCCGGGACTGATGTGCACGCGCAGCACCGCGGGCTCGGCGGCCTCGGTGAGCCCGGCCAGCGAGGACTCCTCGAACTCCTCGTCCTCGGCGACGATCTCCTGGGCCTCGATCACCACCTGCGCGGTGTCGGCGTCCCAGGCCAGGGCCATCGTGCCGACTTTGAAGTCCTCGCTGATCGGCACGTCGAGCGGGCCGTTGTCGGTCAGCCCGGCGGGGGCGGCGGCCGGGACCTGGGCGGTCCCGCCGCTGCGCCGCAGGACCTCGTCGAGGAGCTCGTCCAGCCGGTCGGCCAGCGCGGCGACCTGGAACTTCTCCAGCCCCACGGTGGTCAACCGGCCCTGTCCCCGGGCCTGCAGGAAGAAGGCTCGTGATCCCGGTTGCCCAACGGCACCGGCCACAAACCTCTCGGGTGGGTCATAGTCGAAGACCGGCATAGCCCGACCTTACGTGGTCCCGGCTCCGCCGCCGACTGCGGCATCGCTCCCGGTGAGATTTTCTCCCCCGTCGCCATCCTCCGAACCCTCCGGGGGACGCAGTCCTGTCACATCTCCGCCGACGTCGTTGAGCCTGAGCACGAAGGGACGCAAGGGGGTGTAGCGGATCGCGGTGAGCGAGGCGGGATCGGCCGCTATCCGCTGGAACTGGTCCAGATGGAGCCCCATCGCGTCGGCCACGATGGCCTTGATCACGTCTCCGTGGCTGCAGACGAGATAGACCGCCTCCGGGCCCAGGCGCTCGTTCCACTCCCTGACGGCGGTCACCGCCCGGTGCTGGACGGCGGGCAGGGATTCTCCCCCGGGGAAGGTCACGGCGCTCGGATGGGTCTGCACGACCTTCCAGAGGGGATCCTTGGCGAGCTCGCCGAGCGGGCGGCCCGTCCACTCGCCGTAGCGGCACTCGCCGAACCGCTCGTCGGTCTGCACCCGCGCCGCCCGGCCGTCGGCGATCGCCTGGGCGGTCTCCTGGCAGCGCTCCAGCGGGCTGGAGACGATCGCGTCCAGCTCCAGCGTCGCCAGCCGCGCGGCCAGCGCCTCCGCCTGCGCCTGGCCCGCCGTGCTGAGATGGACATCCGGGGTCCAGCCGGCCAGCACCGGACCGGTCAGGTGGGTCAGGCCGTGTCTGGCCAGCAACAAGGTCGTCACGTGGCCAAGTCTTGCAGGCTTCACTCCACTACTTTTAACTGCCCGACCGGTAACCTGGCCGGATCATGGAGCAGCGCTATGTGGGCCGGAGCGGCCTGTCGGTATCCCGCCTCGGGCTGGGGACGATGACATGGGGACGTGACACCGGCGCCGAGGAGGCCGCGGCGCAGCTCCGCACGTTCGCCGAGGCCGGCGGCACCCTCATCGACACCGCGGACGTCTACACGGGCGGCGAGGCCGAGAGGCTGCTGGGCAGGCTGATCCGCGACGCGGTGCCGCGCTCGGAGCTGGTGCTGTCGACCAAGGCCGTGCTCACCCCCGCCGGGCGCCGGCCGCGCGACGCCTCCCGCCGGCACCTGATCGCCGCCATCGACGCCTCGCTGACCCGTCTCGGGGTCAACGAGGTGGAGCTGTGGCAGCTGCACGCCTTCGACCCGGACGTCCCCCTGGAGGAGACCCTGGCCGCGGTGGACGCCATCGTGTCCTCGGGCCGGGCGGCCTACGCCGGGGTGTGCGACTACACCGGCTGGCAGCTCGCGGCGGCCGCCGTCGGACAGCGGGCGGTCCCCGGCCGGGTGCCGATCGTCGCGGCCCAGGTCGAATACTCGCTGCTGGCCAGGGAGGCCGAGCGCGAGCTGGTCCCGGCCGCCGAGCACGTCGGCGCCGGGGTGCTCGCCTGGTCGCCGCTCGGCCGGGGGGTGCTGACCGGCAAATACCGCACCGGCATCCCCGCCGACTCGCGGGCCGCGACCCCGCACTTCGCCGACTTCGTCACGCCCTACCTGGACGAGAGGTGCCGGCGGGTCGTGGAGTCGGTGACGACCGCGGCCGAGGGGCTGGGCGTCTCACCTCTGTCGGTCGCCCTGTCCTGGGTCCGCGACCAGCCCGGGGTGACCTCGGCGATCGTCGGCGCCCGCACCCACGCCCAGCTCTCCGGCGTGCTCCAGGCCGAGGACCTCACCCTGCCGATGGAGATCAGGGAGGCGCTCGACGACGTCTCCGCGGACTGAGACATGCGCGGACGTCCCCGCGGCCCGCGCAGGCGGAACGCCGTGGGGACGGGAGACGAGGAGAGAATGAGAATCCGTCTCGCGTATCACTAGTCGATACCGAATCGCAACTTTACCTGGAAAACTCCGGCCTCCCCACAAAACTGTCAATGAGCGACGGGAGGGGGCGCCCGGATGTCGGCGAGGTCCGACCGTTGATGGGCAAGGGGGGCAATTGCGAACTGCGATCTCTGCCGGTGCGCTGGCGCTGGCGCTGAGCGGCGGGATCTTCACGGCCGCGGCCGCGAGCGCCGCGCAACCGGACTGCGACAACGGCGGGCTGCTCGGCGGGGTGACGGACGGTCTGTGCAAGGCCGTGGACACCGTCGGCGACGTCGTGGAGGGGGTGACGGACGCCGTGGCGCCCCCGGCCGCCAAGAAGGAGGACGGCGCCCCCGGCGCCGCGGGCGCCTCCGAGGAGACGGAGGAGGCGTCCGTGAAGAGCGCCGAGGCCCCGCCGCCCGCCTCCGCCCCGTCCCCCTCCGCCCCCGACACCCGGGCCGCGCCGGAGCCGCCCGCCGACGACAGCCTGCTGCCCAAGGCCCTCGACGACGTCTGCCTGCCGCTGGTGGCCTCACCCGAGTGCACGAGCCCGTCGGCGATCTCCGCCCCGGAGAAGCCGGAGAAGACCGAGCAGCCGCCCGCGCGGCCGAGCCCCCGCCCCTCACCGAGCGGCAGGAGCGAGCCGGCCGAGAGGAAGGCGGTGCCGCTGCCGGTGGAGCCGCTGCGCCCGCCGGAGACCCGCACGCGCGTCCCCGACGTCGGGGAGCCGGTGGCCCCCCGGCCCTCGCCCGTGGTCGACGCCGAGGCGCCCCGGGTCGAGCTGCTGTGGCCCCGCCCCGCCATGCAGGAGTTCCAGAGGCGCGTGCAGGAGCTTCAGACGCGCAGGACCGACGGGCGGCCCCTGAGGCCCACCCGGTCGTCCGACACGCTGGGCACCGTGCTCACCACCGCCCTGCTGCTCGCGGCGATCCTCGCCGTCCGGCTGCTGTACGCCAGGCGGGCCGAGGAGGAGTCGATGCCGTTCGAGCCGCTCCGGATGAGCCGGCACCGGACGGCCTAGCCGTATCGGCCGGGCCGTCCGGGCACGTGCGCGTCTCTCAGGCGCCGATCGCGTGGACGCCGCCGTCGACGTGGACGATCTCACCGGTCGTGGCCGGGAACCAGTCGGACATCAGCGCGAGGCAGGCCTTGGCCGCGGGCACGGTGTCGCTCAGGTCCCAGCCGAGCGGCGCCTTGTCCGGCCAGCTGTCCTCGAACTCCTTGAAGCCCGGGATGCTCTTGGCCGCCATCGTGCGCAGCGGCCCGGCCGCGACCAGGTTGACGCGGATGCCGTGCTTGCCCAGGTCGCGGGCCAGGTAGCGGGAGCACGACTCCAGGCCGGCCTTGGCCACGCCCATCCAGTCGTAGACGGGCCAGGCCTTGCTGGCGTCGAAGTCGAGGCCGACGACCGCGCCGCCCTCCTTCATCAGCGGCAGGCAGGCTACGGCCAGCGACTTGAACGAGTAGGTGGACACGTGCAGGGCGGTGGCCACGTCCTCCCACGAGGTGTTCAGGAAGTTTCCGCCCAGGCAGCTCTGCGGGGCGAAGCCGATGGAGTGCACCACGCCGTCGAGCCCGTCCAGGTGCTCGCCGACCCGGTCGGCCAGCGAGTCGAGGTGCTCGACGTTCTGCACGTCCAGCTCGATCACCGGCGGCGGCTCGGGGAGCCGTTTGGCGATGCGCTCGACCAGGCTGAGGCGGCCGAAACCGGTCAGCACGACCTTCGCGCCCTCCTCCTGGGCCAGCTTGGCGACGGAGAAGGCGATCGAGGCGTCGGTCAGGACGCCGGTGACCAGGATGCGCTTGCCTTCGAGGATTCCCATGTCAGTGCCCCATTCCCAGGCCGCCGTCCACGGGGATGACGGCCCCGGTGATGTAGGCGGCGTCCTCGCTCGCCAGGAACTTGACCACACGCGCGACCTCGTCGGCGCTGGCGTAGCGGCCCAGCGGGATGTTCTTGCGGATCTGCTCCTGGTACGCCTCGTCGAGCGCGGCGGTCATGTCGGTCTCCACGAAGCCCGGGGAGACCACGTTGACCGTGATGCCGCGCGAGCCGAGCTCCCGGGCCACCGACCGGGCGAAGCCGATCATCCCGGCCTTGGAGGCGGCGTAGTTGCTCTGCCCGGCCGAGCCGAGCATCGCCACCACCGAGGAGACCAGCACGATCCGGCCGCGCTTGAGCCGCAGCATGCCGCGCGTGGCGCGCTTGGCCACCCGGTAGGCACCGGTCAGGTTGGCGTCGATGACGTCGGTGAAGGCGTCCTCCTTCATCATCGGCAGCAGCGTGTCCTTGGTGATGCCCGCGTTGGCGACGAGCACCTCGACCGGGCCGTGCTCGGCCTCGACCTTCTCGAACGCCGCGTCGACGTCGGCCGTGCTGGTCACATCGCACCGCACGCCGAACAATCCCTCGGGGGGCTCTCCGGAGCGGTAGGTCACGGCGACGGCGTCACCGGCCTGGGCGAGCTGGCGGGCGATCGCGAGGCCGATGCCGCGGTTGCCGCCGGTTACGAGAACAGATCGAGCCATAGAGCTGACGCTATCGGCTACCCGGGGGTAAACCTCTTGTCCGTGGGGGACAAGATCACAGGGCTAGGATCGTTGACATGCGCCAGATCGATCCCGATTTCCTCGCTCTGCCCATGAGGCGGCTGGCGGACGCGGCCCTGCAACGCGCCCGTGACCTCGGCGCCGAGCACGCCGACTTCCGGCTCGAGCGCGTCCGCTCGGAGACCCTGCGCCTGTCCGACGCCACGCTCGAAGGCTCCATCGACGCCGACGACCTCGGCTACGCCGTGCGGGTCGTCAAGAACGGCACCTGGGGGTTCGCCTCCGGCATCGAGCTCACCCCCGAGGCGGCCGTGCGGACCGCCGAGCAGGCGGTGGAGGTGGCGGTCATCTCCGCGGCGGTCAACCGCGAGCCCATCGAGCTGGCCCCCGAGCCGGTCCACTCCGACGTCACCTGGGTCTCGGCCTACGAGGTCGACCCGTTCGAGGTGCCGATGCGGGAGAAGGTCGCCCTGCTCGCCGGCTGGTCGGACGGCCTGCTGCGGGATCCGCGCGTGGACCACGTCCAGGCCTCGCTGAAGCAGGTCAAGGAGCAGAAGTTCTACGCCGACACCTCCGGCACCTCCACCACCCAGCAGCGGGTGCGGCTGCACCCGGAGCTGGAGGTGATGAAGGTCGACGGCGGGCGTTTCGAGTCGATGCGCACGCTGGCCCCGCCGGTCGGCCGGGGGTACGAATACCTCACCGGCACCGCCTGGGACTTCCCCGACGAGCTCGCCCGCCTCCCCGAACTGCTGGAGGAGAAGCTCAGGGCGCCGTCGGTCGAGGCCGGAAGCCTTCCACGGACTGAGCTGGAGTCCAGCGCCCTCATGACCCATCCGTCACCCGCGCCCTCGCCCACCTCCCAGCCGCCCCCCGCCGTCCGACCGGCTGCTCAGCGCCCCGGTGACCCCCAAGCGCCACCCTCCGCCGAACCTTCCCCCAGCTCCATGCCCTCCCCGACCTCCACCCCGGCCCAAGGGGTGGAGGTCGAGTATTCGGGGATCGACCCCGCTCTGATGGACGACTTCGAGCGGGGACTCGGCCGGGCACAGGACGCGCTCGGCCGGAACGAGCCGCAGATCCGCCGAGCCCTGCAGCAGTTCGATCTGGACACCTCGGGGCTGAGCGTCCTGCGCGAGATGCAGAGCTGGATCGGGACCAGCCGCCCCGACCTGCGGCGCCGTAGCGACGCGATCCGCGCCGAGCGCACGGAGTGGGGGGCCTCCTCCACCGTTCCCGGCGGGCTGGCCGCCTTCGACGAGGCGCTGTACGGCAAGGCCGCCCACGACCCCGACGTCTATGCCGCGGTCGCCCGGCTGGCCGGGACCGCCGAGAGCGGCGAGGTCGACGGGAAGACCCTGGCGGAGTTGGAGAAGCGGACGGGGAACGTGACGTTCGCCGCCGCGCTGATGAACACGATGGGCGCGGCGACGTTCCGCGCGTTGATGACGGCGGCCGTGGGGCGCAAGGGCGACAAGAAGGCGGAGCGGCTGCAGGCCGCCCTCGGCAAGACGCTGGGTACGGCGAGCTCGCGGCTGAGCGCCGCCTGGCGCGACAAGCTCACTTCCGACCTCACTCCCGGGTGGGAGGAGCGGGAGTACCGCGCGATCGCGGTGGCACTGAAAAACGGCACTTTCAACACCGCGTTTCTGCTGGCGGTCGCCAAAAAGATCGACGCCTGGGATCGCACGCCGTATCCCCCCGGTACGAACTCGCTTGTCATGGTGCCTCTCATGGAGGCGCTCGCCCGTGATCCTGCGGCTGCTCAGGACTTCTTCGCGGGTGACCCAACCGCACTGAAGCACTTCCTGACCGAGTGGAACATGAGCGACGGAGGTGAGGCCTTGGGCAAGGCGCTGGAGGCCGCGATGCTCACCTTCCGCGATCACGACGGTTCACCGGAGAAGCCTTCGCGCGGTTACCTGTCGGCCAAGCTGGCCTCGGAGTTCATGCATCTGGAAGCGGAGCGGATCAAGGCAGGTGATTCCATCGAACCGTTCCTGAAGCCCGTCACCGTCGGCCACATCCTCGCTGGTTACATCAGAGACATCAACTACGTCACGCATAGAGGTCGCGGTCCCGTTACGCCCGGAGTCCGGGATGCTGACAATCCCGGTGCGTCCGGGCAGGACCCCTGGGGAGCGCAGTTCAACAAGGAGGAGCTGCACCGCGTGATGAAGGAGGCGTTCGCGGATTCCAAGGCGTTCGCCCCCGTTCTGGCCGCTCAGACGGCGTTCACCGGCTGGCTTCTCGACCGGGGCGCTGCGGAGATGGCCGTCGGGCGAGGCGATGGAACACTCAGGGCCAGTGTGAAACAAATTGGAGGGGCGTTCGGCATGATCACCGACGCGGCGGGGTTGGCCAAGATCGAGGAGGGCAGGGAGCTGGATGAGGCACAGGAGCGGAATATGAAGCTCCTCACGGCCGCGGTCAACACCGGACTCGCCATCCCGCAGACGGGGGCTTGGCCGATCGTGGCGGGTGTCACGGGGGCGTGGAGCAGCCAGATCGAGGACCTGGCCAAGGGGGACGCGGAGACCAAAGCCCGTAGTGAAGCCAACGCCGCCGTCGACCAGACCCGTGCCCTCGTGCACGACCTCACCGCTCGGGCCATGCTTAAGCATGGAGTGTTTGGCTCGGCCGAGCCCGCCGCTGCGACCCACCCCTGGGCCTCGCTGGAAGACCTCAAGAAGGGAGACGATCCCCGCGACAACCCCAACAACTTCCTCAAGGAGGACGGTCGGACGCTTATGACCATGGACGAAATGATCGATAAAACGGCCACCAACAGCACCGACAAGTATCGGCGAGTCGAGGCATATGAGCGGTGGCTCTACCAGGGACCGTCGGGACGGCCCTGGCAGGACGTTGAAGACCGCCTGGATCAAGGCTTCTCCAACGGTTTCGCTCAGTACGGATCATGATGAGAAGACCGTTCGCCGCGGTGGTGGCGCTGGCCTGCACCCTGGCCGTGTCGACGGCCTGCCGAAATGAGGAGGTGAAGGTCGACCGCAGCCCTTTGCCGACGATGGCCACCCCTCCGTATCTCTGCGACCACATCCCGCTGAAGGCGGTGGAGTTGATGACAGGAGTGCGTGACCCGCTGGTCCGCGGTCACTTCGACCTCACGTATCCCGGAGATCTCGGCGATGGAAGCTGCGTGATCTACCAGCGGGACGGCGAGCGGCGGAAGGTGCTGCTGATCGATCTCACTCCCGACGGATCCCCGGAGGAGATCAAAGAGCAACTTGAAGACGGCGCCTTGCCGTTGCCGGAAATCATCCCGGGAGCCATCGGTTCTTACTTCAAGGCCTCGGACAGTACGAGCAACGACGCATATGCGCTGCTTGTGCGGGGCAAAGCGGCGCTCTCCATCCAACTGGAGATAGGTGTCGCGGGGCGCGACAACGCCGCCGATGTGCTGGCGCTGATGAAACTGATCGCGCCGAAGCTGCTCACCGATGCCGGCGCTCCGTCCGCGACGACCATGTCTCCCCCTCCGTCCCCGACGAAGGAGTGATCAGGCCGTGGCCGAGATGGTGCCCAACCCGCTCTATGAGGCGTTGGGGGATGCTCTGCGGAGGGTCGAGCCGCTGGTCCAGGAGATCGAGAAGGACGTCGAAGCGCCGTACCGGCAGTTTCACTCGGGCAAGGTGTGGACGGGGCCGGCCGCCAAGCGGTTCGACGAACAGCTTGCCCACTATCGCACGCGTGCCCGCGGCTCGGGGGAGAAGATCCTGTCCGACCTGCGTCAGGCGCTGGCCCGCACGCCGCGCCAGGTGAGTGAGCAGGAGGCCAGGATGATCAGAAGCAGGTACGGCCTGTCCTGACGGTGTCAGGTCACTTCGGGCGCAGCGAGGTGAGCAGCAGGTCGGCGAAGTGCTCCCCGATCTCGGCGCCGGACAGCGCCCCCTCCGGGCTGTACCAGGTGCC
>NZ_JBSFPS010000159.1:0-22817 GCF_053588315.1 Streptosporangium sp. NPDC003464
AGGCCGGCCCACGCCACTCCTTCATCCGGTTGATGCAGCGTTCGGCCGCGTTGCGCTGCTTGTAGAGATCGGGATCATGGGTGACCGGCCGGCCATCGCGGGAGCCGCCCCAGATGACGATCGACCGGATGTGATCAGTCAAGCGGGGCGTAGCCGAGGATGTGGTCGCGAAGTAGGGCCCCCACGTCGGGGTCCCCGCGTTCGAACGCCGCCACGAGCGGCTCGTGGTCGGCGGCGTTCTCGCAAGGCCGCATCCGGAACAGCCGTATCGACAGGTGCGTCCACACCTCGATGCCGAGTGACTCCCACATCGCCAGAAGCACGTCGTTGCCCGAGGCTTCGACGATCTCGCGGTGGAACGCGACGCCGTGGTGTATCTGGTCGGCCACGGAGGCGGCGGCCGCGGCCTGCTGCAGGCCGGCGAGATGGACCCGCAGCGCCTCGACGGGCGGGTGACGCAGCCGCACGGCCGTCTCCTCCAGTCCCGCCCGCACCTCGTAGATCTCGCGCAGGTCGGCCGCGGTGAGCCGGCGGACCCGTGCGCCCTTGTGCGGCGACGACTCGATGAGTCGGAGCGCCTCCAGCTCGCGCAGCGCCTCGCGCACCGGAGCCTGGCTGACGCCCAGCTCCGCCGCCATGCGCCGTTCCACCACGCGGTCACCGGGCCCCCATCGGCCGCTGATCAGGCCGCCGAGCACGGCCTGCCGGATCTGATCACGAAGCGGGAGTCGCATGACAGGTTTCACGAGTCCCATGATGACAGATGGAAACAACCGATGATCGATCATTGGGTGTTTAATGGTGGCATGGAGAAGGACATTGACCCGCAGGAGACCGCGGAATGGCTGGAATCGCTGGAGGCGGTCCGCCGGGCGGCAGGCCCTGAACGGGCCGAGTACCTGCTGAAGCGGCTGGCCATGAGCAGCCGGTACATCAACACCGTGCCGACGTCGGAGGAGCCCGGCTACCCCGGTGACCTCGAACTGGAGGAGCGGATCGCGGCCTACGACCGGTGGAACGCGGCGGCGATGATCACCAGGGGCAGCAGGCTCGGTCTCGGTGGCCATCTGGCCACCTATGCCTCGGCAGCCTGGCTGTACGAGGTCGGGTTCAACCATTTCTTCCACGGCGGTCATGACCAGGTCTACTTCCAGGGCCACGCGTCCCCGGGCATCTACGCCCGCGCGTTCCTGGAGGGACGGCTGACCGAGGGCCAGCTCGACCTGTTCCGGCGCGAGCCCGAGGGCGGGCTGCCGTCGTACCCGCACCCGCGGAGCATGCGCGGGTTCTGGCAGTTCCCCACGGTGTCCATGGGCCTCGGGCCGCTCAACGCGATCTACCAGGCCAGGTTCAACCGCTACCTGCACAACCGCGGCATCAAGGACACCTCGCTCAGCCACGTATGGGCCTTCCTCGGCGACGGCGAGATGGACGAGCCGGAGTCCACGGCGGCCATCACCCTGGCCGCCCGCGAAGGGCTGGACAACCTGACCTTCGTGATCAACTGCAACCTGCAGCGGCTCGACGGGCCGGTACGCGGCAACACCCGCATCGTGCAGGAGCTCGAAGGCGTCTTCAGGGGCGCGGGCTGGCACGTCGTCAAGGCGCTGTGGGGCGCCGAATGGGACGGGCTGCTCGGTTCGGACGAGCTGGTGTCCCGGCTGGGCGAGATGCCGGACGGGCAGTTCCAGACCTTTGCCACCTCGACCGGGGCCTACATCAGGCAGCATCTGTTCCACGGGCTGGACGTGCCGTACTCCGATGAGGACCTGCGGCGCATCGTCGGTGGCTCGCGGGCCGGCCACGAGCCGCGCAAGGTGCACGCCGCCTACCGCCGGGCCCTCGACCACCACGGCGCACCGACGGTGATCCTCGTGCAGACCGTCAAGGGGTGGACGCTCGGGGCCGGCGTGGAGGCGCGCAACGCCAACCACCAGATGAAGAAACTCACCCAGGACGAGTTCCGGGCGCTGCGCGACCGGCTCGGGCTGCCGGTGCCGGACGAGGCACTCGACGCGGACCTACCGCCGTACCTGCACCCCGGGCCCGACTCGCCCGAGGTCCGCTACGTGGCCGAGCGCCGCCGGGCCCTGGGCGGGCCCATCCCCAGCCGAACCGTCTCCCACCAGCCGCTGCCGGCGCCGGCCGAGCGGCCGTTCCAGTCCCTGGAGAAGGGGTCCAAGCAGCCGGTGGCCACCACGATGGCCTTCGTCCGCCTGGTCAAGGACCTCATGAAGGAGCCGGAGACCGGGCGCCGCTGGGTGCCCATCGTGCCCGACGAGGCCAGGACCTTCGGCATGGAGTCGCTGTTCCCCACCGCCAAGATCTACTCTCCGCTGGGCCAGCGTTACGAGTCGGTCGACCGGGATCTGCTGCTGTCCTACCAGGAGGCGGTCGACGGCCAGCTCCTGATCGAGGGCATCACCGAGGCGGGATCGATGGCGTCGTTCACGGCCGCCGCCTCCAGCTACGCCACCCACGGCGAGGCCATGATCCCGTTCTACATCTTCTACTCGATGTTCGGCTGGCAGCGGACCGGCGACCAGATGTGGGCGCTGGCCGACCAGCTCGGCCGCGGATTCCTGATCGGCGCCACCGCAGGACGGACCACGATGACCGGCGAAGGGCTGCAGCATGCCGACGGGCACTCCCAGCTGCTCGCCTCCGCCAACCCGGCGTGTCTGACCTACGACCCCGCCTTCGGCTATGAGGTCGCAGAGATCGTGCGCGAAGGGCTCCGGCGCATGTACGGGCCCGACGGCGAGGACGTCTTCTACTACCTCACCCTCTACAACGAGCCGCTTCCCCAGCCCGCGATGCCCGAGGGCGTGCGCGAGGGCATCCTCAAGGGCATCTACCGCTACTCCTCCGGCGGCGGCCAGGCCCATCTGCTCGCCAGCGGCACCGCGATCCACTGGGCACTGGCCGCGCAGCGGCTGCTCCAGGAGGAGCACGGCGTGGGAGTCGACGTCTGGTCGGTCACCTCATGGAGCGAACTGCGCCGCGACGCGATGACCTCCACCGGAGTGCCCTACCTCCGGCAGGCCCTGGCCGGGACCGAGGGCCCGGTGATCGCGGTCAGCGACTGGATGCGCGCCGTGCCGGATCAGATCAGCCCATGGATCGACCGGCCGTGGACCTCCCTCGGCACCGACGGGTTCGGCCTCTCCGGCACCCGGGAGTCCGTACGCGAGCACTTCGGCGTCGACCCACGTTCGATCGCCGACGCCGTGCTCAAGTCCGTCAAGGAGACCGGCCGGAGATGACCGGCCCGGCTTCACCACCGCTGCGGCCGAGCTGTCCGGGTGTCGTCCACCCGCGCGCGGACGACACCGGCGTCATCCTGGGGTGTTGCCCCGTTCCGGCAGGTCAGCGGCCCGCCTTCCAAGCTGTTCCCGAAGGTCTTCAAGGAAGCTCTGACCTGCATATCCGTTGAAAATTTCGCCGAAACCACCGGGACCCCCATCGGGACCCGGCGGGGACGTCGGCTATGCGGGCTTGGAGGGCGATGACGCCGGCGCCCACGGGCGGGACCATGGACACGACGCCTTCGCCCGCGGGGCGAAACTCTGCGGGCAGGTAGGCGCCGAACGCGGTGCCTTCGGCCAAGGACACGTCGCCAGGAATGTCCTTCAGGCAGTGAACGGCCAGGTCGATCCGGGCGCAGATCAGGGCGTGGTCGATCTCTTTGCTGAAAGCGACTTTGCCGCCGATGTCGGTGAGGTCGCCGGGCCAGCGATCGGCGCCGACGGTGATCGGCACGATCCGGGTTGGAACGCCGGGCAGGAACTCGGTGATCAGCGTGACGACGTGATCGGTTTGGGCTCTGACCATGGTGGAGGTTCGGGTGCCGATCCGTGCTCGTTCAGCAGGTCGGCCCAGGTGGCGGGTTCGTAGGCCCACCGATACACCCACAGCTGCCGGCCGGTGAACCCGTTGCCGTAGCTGCCTTGTCTGCCGTGGCTGCCCGGGACCGCGGGAGCATGCGCGAAGACGAACCTGCCGCCCGCGGCGAGCCGGGCCCGTACCAACGGCAGCAGCCGGACGGGATCGGTGAACCAGCACGCTCCCCAGATCGAGTAGATCACCTCCCACTGCTGGCCGGCGGAGGCGAGGTAGTCCAGGACGTCGGCCTGGACGGACCGGGCGCCGGGCAGGTGACCCCACCGGGTGCGGGCCTGCGCGCAGTGAGCGGGGGAGAAGTCGACGCCGGTGGCCCGCACCCCGCGGCCGGCCGGCGCCGCGACGGCGTTGCCGCGACCGGAGCCGAGCTCCAGGGCGGTGGCGGGATGGCCGAGGATCTCTGGTCCGGGACCGTGGTCGGCGTACTGGGTCCAGCCGAAGGCGCCATGCAACGCCTCGACGGGTGTTTCCTCGGGCGCCCGCTCGGCGGCCGGCCCGGCCAGGGCGTAGAACACCGGCACCAGCAGCGTGCCGACTATCCGAGGGTCAAGGTATGAGGAGCTTTACCGGTGTCGAGCCCTTCGATTGGCCTTGACAGGTACCGGGCGGCCACCGAGCTGCGTGTCGCGCGAGGCC
Source organism: Streptosporangium sp. NPDC003464 (assembly GCF_053588315.1). Classification (NCBI taxonomy): domain Bacteria; kingdom Bacillati; phylum Actinomycetota; class Actinomycetes; order Streptosporangiales; family Streptosporangiaceae; genus Streptosporangium; species Streptosporangium sp. NPDC003464. The sequence goes on from NZ_JBSFPS010000159.1 coordinate 4,540, forward strand.
GTCACGCCAGAGACGGCGCTCCCGAACGGTCGGATGAGGCCGAGACGGTCTGGAGGGCCGCCAACTGCTCGAGATCGGCGCCGCGTCGGTACGCCCGGGTGACGACGGCCACCCTTCGTCCGAGTTCGCTCGCCGTACGCAGGTCGGTGGCAGGTGGCGCGGTCTCCGGACCGACGTCGCTGTCGGACTGGGCCATCGCCCCCAGCCAGCTGCCCAACCGGTTGAGGTCCTCCACCGAACCGCCGCTGCTCGACCATCCACCGGACTGGGCGAGCCCGACCCAGATCATGCCGTGCTGGGCGGCGAGCATCGCCAGGTCCACCAGGGTGTTGAGCTTGTCGCCGCTCATGCAGCTGCTGTTGGTGAACCCCGCCGCAACCTTGTCCCTCCAGCGCAGGTTGTCCTTCAGGACGGCGCTGGTCCCTTCCGCGAAGATCTTGAACCCCGCCGACGGGCTGCCCATGTAGGTCGGGGCGCCGAACACGATCGCGTCCGCGGCGTCAAGGCTTGCCCACAGGGCCCGGTAGCAATGGAGCAGAATTCAACGGTGTCGCTGCTGACCTGCGGAAGCTCCTTGAGAAACACGGTCACGGGACGGCAGGCCCAGAGCCCATCCGTGCACGTCAGACCCATTTCCATTGGATTTTCCGCGATTGCTACCGGGACCCCCAGGTCGATGCCCCTACGCAGGCATACCCTCCTGACCTGCAGAGACGTTGCGGTTTGCGGCCGATGACACGTTTCTTAACGGCACCCCCACTACGCCTTCCTGCACCGAGCTGGATCTGCCGACTCATATCCAAATCGTCTGGGCCTGGCCAGTGCGAGCACCAACCCGGTGAACCTTTCCGGTCACCGCACTAGTCGCGGCCGCTGCCGCGGTAGATGTCCAGCTCGCCGTCGAGTTCCAGCGCGATCACCGTGGCGTGCGGGTCGATCGCGTGGGCGGGTGGCGCGTCGATCCACAGGATGCCGGGCACCCCGTTGAGCTCTCCGGTGATCGTGTGCCCGAGCTCGCCGTCGGCGCCGACGACCCTGGCACGCAGGACGGTGTTGCGCAGCCCGCGCACTGCCACCGTGTCGCGGGGTGGGTCGAAGCAGGTCAGGTACAGGGTCCTGCGGTCGGCGGACAGCGTGCTCGGGCCGTAGTGGTGGCCCGCCGGCAGCCCGGCGGTCGTGCCGTACACCGCCTCCGCGTGCCGTTCGATCCAGGCGCCGAGGCCCTTCAGGCGGCCGGCCTGTTCGGGGAGGATGCGGCCGTCGGCGGTGGGACCGACGTCGAGCAGGAGGTTGCCGCCCGCGCCGATGGTCTCGGCGAAGTAGCGGACGAGGTGGCCCACGGGCTTGTGGTTGGTGTCGTCCGGGCGGAAACCCCAGTTGTCGTTGATGGTGAGGCACAGCTCCCACGGGCCGTCGGGCGGCGTGATGGGGACGCCCTGTTCCGGTGTCGCGTAGTCGCCGCGTGAGAGCATGCGCGCGTTGAGCACGGTCCGCGGCCGTGCGGCGAGGATGCGGTCGGCGAGGGCGTCGATGCCCCACTGCTCCTCCGAGCGCTCCCACTCGCCGTCGAACCACAGCAGGTCGGGCCGGTACCGCTCGACGAGCTCGTCGACCTGGCCGTCGCGGTAGGCCAGGTAGCGGGCCCACGCGGCAGGGTCCTCCTGCCCCTCCGGAGGAGTCACGTAGGGGCTCGGGTGGGCTTCCGGGCCGCGGACGCTGGGGTAGTCGGGGTGGCTCCAGTCCGAGTGCGAGTAGTACAGCCCGACCTTCAGCCCGCGCTCGCGCAGCGCGTCCGCGAAGGGGCCGACCAGGTCGCGTCCCGCTGGGGAGGCGGTGACGTTCAGCTCGCCGTACGCGCTGTCCCAGAGGGCGAAGCCGTCGTGGTGCCGGGTGGTGAGTACGGCGTACCGGGCTCCGGCCTGGGCGAACAGCTCCGCCCATGCCGCGGGGTCGTAACCGTCCGCGGTGAATCCGTCGAGCTGGGCCAGGTAGGCCTCATGGGAGATGTCGCCGTAGTAGAACGACCAGGACTCGGCCACTCCCTCGACGGCGTAGAGGCCGTAGTGGATGAAGATGCCGAGCTTGGCGTCGGGGAACCAGGGCTGCATGGGCATAGGGGGATCCTTCTTGGGTTCTTACCATTTCCAGGGCGGCGTCGAGGTGCTGGAGAGGGTCTTGCCGCCCAGGGCCGAGGCGGAGAGCTGTTCCATGACCGAGGTGGCGGCCAGGCCGCCCGCGCCGGTGATCGACGCGCGGTCCTTCAACGCGGAGGGGACGATCGGGGGCGCGGGCCGTACGGTGCACAGCCTCTCGACGTGGCGGCGCAGCGGGTCGAGGAAGGTGTCGCCCGCCTGGACGTTGCCGCCGCCGACGACCACGATCTCGGGGTCGACGGTGAGCACCAGTGCGGCGATGCCGATCGCGATGACGTCGGCGAACCGGTCGACGGCGGCCACGGCGAGCGGGTCGCCCGCGGTGGCGGCGTCGAACACGCCCTCCCTGCTGACCCGCCGGCCGTCGGTGAGCTCGACGTCGTGCAGGTACTGCTGGGCATGCTCCCAGCCCATCTGCGGCAGTGCGCCGATCTCGCCGGCGGCGCCGTTCGCGCCCCGTACGACGGTGTTGTTCAGTACGACCCCCGCCCCCGTGCGGTTGCCGGAGTGCACGTAGACCATCGAGCCGGCCTCGGCGGCGCTGCCCTTCCACGCCTCCGCGAACGCGGCGAGGTTCGAGTCGTTCTCGACGGCGATGGGGCACTCGAAGGACGCCGCGAAGGCGGCGCGGACGTTGAGACCCTCCCAGTCGTCGAGGCCGCGCGTGACGACGTCCTGGTAGACCACGGCGGGGACGGACACCCCCATCGCCCATACGGCGGCGCGCTCGCGGCCCTGCGAGCTGAGGAGCTGGTCGACAACCTCGACGGCGTCGGCCAGGACGGCCTCGGGCGGGTCCGCGGCGGAGACGGTGATCGAGCGGGTGGCCAGGACCTCGCCGTTCAGGTCGGCGAGCTCGGCCCGGGTGGTGTGCTGGCCGATGTCGATGCCGGCGACGACGGCCGCGCCCGCGTTGAACTGGTAGCGGTTGGCCGGCCGCCCGGCTCCGGTGGGGGAGAGGGGCTCGATGTTCTTCACCCAGCCGAGGGCGACGAGATCACCCACCACTGTGTCGGCCGCGGTCTTCGACAGCCCGGCGACCTGGGCGATCGCCGGAATGGTGAGAGGCTCTCCGCGGATCGCCTCGATCACCGCCAGCGAATTGATACGGCGCAGGCGCGACTGGCCTACGGGCTGGCGTAGGAGGCTCGCTTCACGTCCGATCAGCACTCACGTGGCCCTTTCGTTTCCTGGGATGTCTTCCATTAAAACACAAAGTGTATTTATTATTGCCCACCGTGCCCCCCAGCAAGAAGGGACCAACCATGCGTAATCGCGTCATAGCCATAGCCACCTGCGCCTCTGCCGTGCTCGCCCTCGGCGCGTGCGGCCAGAAGCTCCAGGACGCCGGTCCGTCGGCCTCCGCCGGCGCCGAGCCCGCGAGCCTCCTCTATTGGGGCAAGTGGGCGAAGGGCACGCCGCAGGCGAACCTGTTCGAGAGCGTCATCGCCGACTACACCCGGCAGACCGGCGTCAAGATCGACGTTCAGTGGCTCGCGCAGGGCCAGGAGCAGCAGGTCAAGAACGCTGTCGCCACCGGCGCCGGGCCCGACTTCTTCGACACCGCCATCGACCACACCGCCGAGTTCCGCGCCGCCGGCGTGCTCGGCGACATGGGCCCGATCTTCAAGACCCAGATCCCGGGCGAGGGCAAGACCATCGAGGAAGTCCTGCCGAAGAGTGTGATCAAGGCCATCAGCGACGACAAGGGGTACGGCTTCGTCCCGCACAGCGTCTTCTCCATCGGCCTCTGGTACGACTCCGCCAAGTATCCCGACTTCGCCCCCAAGTCGTTCGACGAGTTGCTGGAGATCGCCAAGAAGGAGAAGGCGTCCGGCCGCGCGCCGATCGCGCTCGACGGCTCGGTCAACGCCTACAACTCCTTCTGGATCCACCAGATGCTGCTGTCCACGGCCGGCCCCGGCATCCTGCTGAAGCTCGCCGCCGACCCGGCCGCCTGGGACCTCCCCGAGGTGAAGCGGGCGGCCAAGGCGCTGGAGTCGCTGGTGAAGGCCGATCTCTTCGAACCCGACTACATGGCCACCAAGTTCCCGGCCGCACAGAACGCCTGGGCGGGCGGCAAGCACAGCTTCATCCTGAACGGCTCCTGGCTCGGCAGCGAGACCGCCTCGCTGCGCGCCGCCGCGGTCAAGCCCCGCGTCATCGCCTTCCCGCCGGTCGACCCCGCCAAGGGCTCGGTCGCCACGGTCGGCGCACTCGGCTGGGGCGTGAACGCCAAGTCGAAGCACCAGAAGGCGGTCGCCGACTTCCTGGCCTTCGCGATGCAGAAGAAGTACATCGACCGCATCGGCACCGACGCGGCCAACATCCCCTCGCGCGTCGACTCGCCCGCCCCGGTGGAGCTCCAGCAGCTGCAGGCGTCCATCCGCGACGCGGAGCAGGTCACGCTCGACGGCGACGGCGTCTCGACCGTGCAGCCCAAGTGGCTGGCCGACGTCTTCCTCCCCCTCGACGACAAGTTCGTCGCCGGCAAGCTCAGCGCCGAGGAGTTCCTGGCCGAGGGCAAGGCGAAGACCGCCGCCATGAACGGATGACCGTGACCGTGTCCGACACCGCCCTGCGGGCTCCGTCTGCGGACAGGCGGGCGAAGGTGCCCCGCGGCGCGCTCCACGGCGAGCGCCGCCGGCTGTACCTGCCGATGCTGCTTCCCGCACTGATCGCCTACCTGGTCTTCTTCGTGCTGCCGTCGCTGTTCGGCGTCGTGCTCAGCTTCGCCGAGTGGTCAGGACTGGGGACCGAGCTCTCCTGGGTCGGTTTCTCCAACTACGTGTCGATGGTCGGGAGCGAGCTGTTCCGTGCCTCGTTCGTGCAGACGCTGGCCCTGACGCTGGTCGTGGGCCTGGCGCTGTTCCTCATCGCCGGCGCCTCGATGATCGTATTGCGTACGGCCCGCGGCAGCGCGTTCATCCGGGCGGCCGTCTTCCTGCCGTTCATGATCTCGCCCATCGCCGTGGGCCTCGCCGTCTCGTTCCTCTTCAACCCGGACGGACTGATCAACACCGTGCTGGGGGCCCTCGGCCTGTCCGAGCTGCGCCAGCCCTGGCTGGCTCCCGAGCTGATCTTCAACGTGATCATGGCCGGGGTGGTCTGGAGCGCGGCCGGCTTCTACGTCGTGCTGGTGATGTCCGCGGTCGACGGCATCCCGCCGAGCTACTACGAGGTGGCCAGGATCGAGGGCGCGAGCGAGCTCCAGCAGTTCCGCTACGTCACGCTCCCGCTGACCAGGGACATGCTGGCCATCGCCGCCTCGCTCTGGGCGATCGCCGGCATCAAGACCTTCGAGATCGTCATCGCCTTCGTCGGCACGGCGGGCACCCCGCCCCCCGAGGCCAGGACCCTCGCCGTCGAGCAGTACCTCCGGGTCACCGGCGGCCGTGAGGGCGGACTGGCCCAGCTCGGCGAGGCCGCGGCGATCGGGATCGTGATGACGGTGATCACCGCCGTCCTGATCGTCCTGTCGCGCAGGATCCAGCGGCGCGAACGACTGGAGCTGGCATGATCCGCGCCGGGCTTGCCCTGATCAGGGTCCTGATCTGGGCCTGGGTGCTGTTCAACGTCAGCATGGTGGTCTGGGTCCTGCTGAACTCGGTGAAGAGCTCGCGGGAGATCTTCGACAACCCGGCCGGCCTGCCCGCCATCTGGATGTGGGAGAACTTCGCCACCGCGTGGTCGGACTCCGGGCTCGGGGCCGCCGCGATCAACTCGGTGGTCCTCACGCTCGTGTCCGTCGTGCTCATCATGGCGCTGTCCATCCCCGCCGCCTACGCGGTGGCACGGCTGGGCGGGCGCTCCAGCGGTCCTGTCGCGACCTTCTTCGCGGTGGGCATGAGCATCCCGTTCCAGGCGTTCGCCGTCCCCATGGTCCTCATCGGGGCAGGGCTGTCCCGGTTCATGATCGACTGGGTCACCGGCGTCTGGGACACGCGGATCACCGTCACGCTCTTCTATGTCGTGCTCAGCCTGCCGTTCAGCATCTTCGTGCTCATCGGCTACTTCCGCTCGCTCCCCGGCGACGTGGAGGAGGCGGCCGCTCTCGACGGCGCGTCGCCGTTCCGCACCTTCCTGCAGATCATGGTGCCGCTGGCCAAGCCCGGCATCACGACCGTGGCGGTGCTGAACGCGCTGAGCCTGTGGAACGAGACCGTGATCGTGCTGATGCTCGTCCCCGACCAGAGCGCGCAGACCCTCAACGTCGCCCTGCTCAACTTCTACTCCAACATGCAATACACCTCGAACTGGGGTGGGCTCTTCGCCGGCGTCGTCATCGTGGTGCTCCCGATGATCGCGACCTATCTCTGGTTCGGCCGCCGCATCGTCAGCGGCATGACGCAGGGCATCGGCAAATGACAAGAAATGGATCTCCCATGCACGCAACGGTCGGACTCATCGGCGCCGGTGGCATCGCCAACGCGCACCTCCCGGCCTGGCTCGACCTCGGCCACGACGTCGTCGTCCACTCGATCGCCGACGACGCCGAGGCGCTGACCCGGCGCCACGGAGGCGGCCGGATCGTCCCCAGCCTGGACGCCCTGTTCGAGGCGGCGGACGTCGTCGACATCTGCACGCCGACACACACCCACTACGAACTGGCGCTCGCCGCGCTCGGTCACGGCCTGCCGACGATCTGCGAGAAGCCGCTGACCCGTACGCTCCCCGAGGCGGAGGACCTGGTCGCCCGCTTCGCCGAGGCCGGGGTCCCGCTGTTCCCCGCGCACGTCGTACGCTACTTCGCCGAGTACGCCGAACTGCACCGGGCCGTCACCCGCGGCGACATCGGCAGCGTCGCCGTGCAGCGGCACACCCGCCAGGGCCGGAGCCCGGCCGGCGGCTGGTTCCTGGACGAGGCGCTCTCCGGCGGCGTGCTGCTCGACCTCATGATCCACGACATCGACATGGCGCGCTGGATCGGGGGAGAGGTCGAGCGCGTCTTCGCCCGCACCCACGCGGTCGGCGGCAGCCAGAGCACCCAGGCGTTCCTCACGCACGCCAACGGCTCGATCTCCGTGCTGACGGCGACCTGGACCACCGCGCCGATCGAGTTCAGGACGCTGTTCGAGGTGGCCGGTTCGCACGGGCTGCTGCACGCGGACTCCGACGAGCGCCGCCCCTACCGCTACCAGGGCGACGCCGTGCCCGCGCCCGACATCCTGCCCGACTTCTCCCCGCTGACCAGCCCCTACCGGGCCGAGATCGAGGACTTCGTCCGCTCGGTCGCCACCGGTGTCCCACCGCGCGTCACCGCGCTGGACGGCCTCGCCGCCATGCGCATCGCCGACGCCGTCGCCCGCTCGGCCGCCGAAGGCCGGCCGGTCGACCTCAAGCCCCTGGAAGCCGCATGAAGATCGCCCTGCTCTCCTTCGCCCACCTGCACGCCGCCGAGTACGCCGCCGCGCTCCTGCGCTGCGGCGACGTGGAGATCGGCGCCTACGCCGACGGCTACGACGGCGTCCCGGACGGAGTCACCGCCTTCGAGACCGAGGACGAACTGTGGGCCTGGCGGCCCGACGGCGTGGTGATCTGCGCCGAGAACACGCGTCACCGGGAGTTCGCGCTGCGCGCCGCCGCCGAGGGCGTGCACGTGCTCTGCGAGAAGCCGCTCGCCACCTCGCTCGCCGACGCCACCGCGATGCTGGAGGCCGCCCGCGCCGCGGGCACCGTCCTCATGACCGCCTTCCCGGTCCGCTTCGCGCCGGCCTACGCCGACCTCCGGGCCGCGGTACGGCGGGGCGACCTCGGCCGGATCGTGTCGATCGCGGCCACCAACTGCGGCGGTGTCCCCACCACCCGGGACTGGTTCACCGATCCGGCAAGCAGCGGCGGCGGCGCCCTGACCGACCACGTCGTGCACGTCGCCGACCTGCTCGCCGACCTGCTGGACGACGACCCGATCGAGGTCTACGCGATCGCCAACTCCATCCCCAACCCGGGCAAGGCCGTCGAGACCGCCGGGCTGGTCTCCCTGCGCTACCGCGACGGGGTCATCGCCTCCATCGACTGCTCCTGGTCGCGCCCGCCCGGCCGTCCCAACACCGGCGACCTGGTCACTCTCACCGTGATCGGCACCGAGGGCGTGGTCGACATCGCGCCCTTCTCCGGGGTCCTCACCGGATGGAACAGTGGCCCGCTCGCACACGGGTACGGGGCGCCGCTCGACGACCTGCTCATCCGCGCCTTCCTCGACGCCGTCCGCGACGGCGAGGCCCGCCAGCCCGACGCCAGGGCGGGCCACCGGACCGTCGCCCTCGTCGAGGCGGCCTACCGCTCCCTGCTCGACGCCGCCTCCATCCCCCTGGAGATCTGATGATCCGCCATGTCCTCGGCGCCGCCACGATGACCGCCGCCTTACTGGTGCTGCCCGCGCACGCCGCCTCCGCCGCCGAACCGGCTGCCGGCCGTACGACGGTGACCTTCTCCGACACCCACGAGATCCTGCACGGCAACCCGTACACCGGCACCGCGTTCGACGTGAACACCCACAGGACGCCGGGCACGCCCGGCTACACCTTCACCAACGACCCGGGCATCACCGACTTCATCGAAGGCACCAAGAAGATCCCCGCCGACGCCGACGTGGTGCGGCTCCAGATCGCCTGGGCCGACTTCGAGCCCGACGACGGCGTCTTCGTCTGGGACCGCCTCGACGCGTTCATGAAGCGCGTCAACGAGCAGGGCAAGACGGTCGAGTTCCAGCTGCTCATGTCGGAGGCGCCCGACATCGTCAACGATCCGGGCGTCTTCCCGTACGAGTACCCGCCGGCCTGGCTGTTCGACAAGGCCGGGGTGCCGTTCCGGATGGCGCAGTACAACAGCGGCTACTATTCCAAGCAGCCGCTCTACTACAACCCGATCTACCTGGACCGGCTCAAGCGCGCGGTGGACGCCTTCGCCGGCCGCTACGACGGCGACCCGGGCGTGGCGTGGGTGGACCTGCGCGCCTTCTCCCTGTTCGGCGAGTGGTCGGGCTGGAACGACGCGATGAACTTCCCGTGGCCGGACAACGCCACCCGCGTCTCGACGCTCCAGGCGATCCTCAAGATCTACGACGACGCGTTCGACAAGTCGATGGTCATGATGCAGAACGCCGGCGCGGAGGTGAACAAGAACGATCCCGACGCCGACACCCAGGCCAAGCGGTTCAGCGTGTACGGCTACGGCAAGGCGGCCACGTTCGAGAACTGGGGCGTGCGGTCCGACACGGTCAACGCCGGCTTCGTCTGGCACAACTACGGCGACACCGCGCAGGCCCCGTACGTCAACCGCAGGCTCCGCCGCGACATGATCCAGGTGTCCGAGGGCTCCAACTGGGACAACCCCACGATCATGCTGAACAACCCCCGGCTGTTCGTGAAGAACTCGCTGGAGGGCTACCACTCCAACCTGCAGGGCATCAACAACACCGGCTTCGAGAACTGGCAGCCGATGAAGGACGCCTACGGCGAGTGGTTCGAGACGCTGGCGCGTTACACCGGCTACCGCTTCCTCATGCCCACCGCGACCTACGACACCGAGGTCAAGCCCGGTGGCGAGTTCCGCATCTCGCACACCTGGACCAACAACGCGGTCGGCTTCAGCCCCCGCCGCTACCCGGTCGAGGTGCGCTTCACCGACAGGTCCACCGGCGACGTCGTGTGGCGCGACACCGACGCCACCCTCGACCAGACCAAGCTCTTCAAGGGCGACGTCCGCCAGATCAACTCGGCCTTCACCCTCCCGGCCGACCTGCCCGCGGGCTCCTACGACGTGGCCGTCGCCATGCTCGGCGAGGACGGCAAGCCGCGTATCGAGCTGGCGATGCCGGGCGGCAAGGACAAGGTCTACCCGATCGGCACCGTTCAGGTCGCCGCGGGAGCCGCGCAGGCCGGGCGGCCGACGACCCCGCTGACACAGTTCACCATCCAGAACGAGGACTACACCGCGGCCGGCGGCGCCTACGGCGTCGAGACCCCGCCCGAGGGCGGCCTCGGCGCGCTCTACATGGACGCGGCCGGTGAGTCCGCCGAGTACGACAACGTCGACGTGCCCGCCACCGGCACCTACCGGGTCGAGTTCCGGGCCTCCTCCGAGGAGGCCAACCACCTGAAGTTCGAGGTCGACGGCAAGGAAGTCGCCACCATCAAGGTGCCGGACTCCGGCGGCTACAACACCTACAGGACCTTCGAACGGCAGATCCCGCTCACCGAGGGCCGCCACACGATCAAGCTCACCCGGCCTGACGGGCGCTGGTTCTTCCTCAACTGGATGCGGTTCACCCTGGAACGGCCCGAGTCGATCACCCTCCAGGCCGAGTCGGCGACCGAGCAGCAGGGCACCCAGAACACCGACCTCACCGACAGCGACGACGGCACCCCCGGTGTCGCCTACATCGACACCGGCGACTGGTCGCGCTTCGACGACGTCAGCGTCCCCGCCGACGGCAAGTACCTGCTGCAGCTTCGCTACTCGACCGTCAACGACAAGCCGCTGAAGTTCCGCGTCGAGGTCGACGGCGCCGACGCCACGGGACCGCTGAGCCTGCGCCCCACCAGCGGCATGCTCAGCCCACGGACCGAGGACTTCGTCCTCCCGCTGACCGCGGGCAAGCACTCGGTCAAGGTCGTCTGGATCGAGGCGAGCACCAGCATCGTCTGGAACTGGATGCGGCTCGACCTGCAGGGCACGTCCGAGCAGACCATCGAGGCCGAGCACTGGACCATGCAGTGGAACACCGACCAGGAGTGGAACTGGAAGGGCCCCGACACCGGCGTCGTCACCAAGGACGGCATCGTCGGCGGCATCGACCCGAACGACTACCTGCGCTACGAGAACGTGTTCGTCCCGAACACCGGCATGTACAAGGTGACCTTCAAGGGCTCGGCCGCCGAGGACACCACGTTCAGGTTCGAGGTGGACGGTGACCGCAACACGCTCTTCGCCCCCAAGTCCGACGACGCGAACGTGACCACCTGGGTCAAGATCCCCGCCGGCCTGCACACCCTCCGGGTCGTGAGCGAGGGCAGCGGGCTGGCACTCGACAAGTTCACCCTCACCGCCTCCACCGCCGCGATCAAGGCACTCGACGTCACGGGCGCCGGCGCGCTCAAGGTCGGCGAGCCCGGCCGGCTGTCCGTCGCGACGGTCGGCGCGGACGGCACCCGCACCCCGGTGACCAAGGGCGTCACCTTCAAGAGCTCCGACCCGTCGATCGCCACCGTGGACGCGGACGGCCTCGTCACCGCACGCACCTGGGGCACCGCCACGATCACCGCGATCCACGACGGATTCTCCGGCGAGCACAAGATCACCGTCACCGACCCGAAGGTGGTACTCACCTACGTCAACGACACCGACAAGCGCATCGCCTACCCCGATGACGACTTCATCTACAGCCCCGACCGCGGGATGGGCGACTACAACGACGACGTCCACGCCGGCTGGCACGCCGGGCAGGCCGTCGAGTTCACCTTCACCGGCACCGGCATCAGCCTGCTGTCCGAACGCTACTCCGACATGAGCACCATCGACATCTACGTCGACGGCGAGCTCAAGGCCACGGTCGACTGCGACTCCCCGGTACGGCTGACCGCCCAGCGGGTGTTCCAGCTCACCGGGCTGCCGATGGGCGATCACACCATCAAGGTCGTCAACGGTGCGGACAAGTTCGTCATCATCGACGCGTTCGTGGTCGAGACGCCCAACACCTGGAACGGCGCCGAACTCGGCGTCGGCAACGTCAACGCCAAGTCGGTGACCCTGACCTGGCCGTCCGTGCCGACCGCCACCGGCTACGCGGTCTTCAACGGCGGCACGGAGGTCATGCGGGTGACGGGGACGACGGCTCGGGTCACCGGGCTCCGTGGCCGCACGAGCTACACCTTCACCGTCCGCCCGCTGGCCGCCGACGGCACGACCCTCCCGATCGAACTGTCAGCCACGGTGCAGACCAAGGGTTGACCGTGCCCGCTTGAACGTACCGGCCGGGTCAGCCGACCCGGCCGGTTCGCTTCATGTGCGTCCCCTTGGCGGGCGTCGGCCGCGCTCAGGGCTTGCGGCCGAGGAGCACGAGGAGCCGGTGCTGGACGGGAGCGTCCTGGGCGACCTCGAGCGGCGGGCCGAAGAGGCCGATTCCCCGGAAGCTGTGGACAGAGCCGCCCTGAGCGGCCGTTCGTCGCTGGTCGCGCACGATACTTGCAATGATCTTGAGCGCGTTTTCTTGTACCGGACAGTGCTTCCATTTCTGCCCGGTCTGCGGCCCGGCGTGGTCCGTTCCCGCCGCCGGCCCCTCTGGGGCGGGTCCGTTGGATTCTGCTCCATTGCTACCGGGACCCCTGGAACACCCATGACCGGTTGGTGTTGTTGAAGATGGTCCGGACGGGTTGAGCCGGGGCGATGTCGCAGTAGTAGGAGACTGGCTTGTAGCCGAACATCTCGCCCGTCGAAGTCGTCCTCGGTCCACAAGCAGACATAGCCCTGCGGGAACGCCCCTTCCCTTCGGTGACAGCTGTCCGAGCGGTGGGCCTCCTTCTTGGTGACGCCGGTGAGGGGGACGATGTGGTTCATGTCTTGCGCCTGCTCACATGGTGCATGATGAGGGCGGCGATGCACGCGATGGCGACGCCGCCCGCGACCAGGCCGAGCGGCCAGGCGCCGATGCTGTTCGCGATCACGTTGACGACCGCGCTGGCCATCAGGACGAGCCAGAGCAGGGCGCGCAGCGCGAGAGCACCTTTGCTCAGCGCGGGTTTGCTCGCTGCGGGCCAGGGGGTGGCGGGGTCGGAGTCAGGGCTGGGGATGCGGTAGGGGTCGGTCATGGCCAGAATCCTAGAAACGGGCCCGATCCGCGGAAATCCCGCACGCTAGCCGGCCGTGGTACAGCGGGCTGGAGCAAGCCGTGTCCCCTTTCACCTACTATGACCCTGGTGATGCGGGGAATTCTTGAAGGTCTGGAACGGCTGGCCGGAGGGCTGGGCACCGCGTTCATGGCCGTCGTCGTCGCGCTGTGCTGGCTGGTGGTGGCCGCGTTGAGCCTGGTCGGGGTCGGGCTGGCGCTGGTGCCGGCGATGATCGCGATGACCAGGGGCGCGGCCGAGTGGGAACGCAGGCGCCTGGCCGGCGCGGGTGTCGAGATCGTCAGCCCGTACCGGCTGCCTGCCGAGCAGCTGCCCCGAGGCTGGGCGGCCAGGATGCGGGCGGCCCGTGCCGACCCGGCGACCTTGCGCGACCTGGGCTGGCTGGCCGTCTACGCCGTGGTGGGCCCGGCCTGCGGCCTGCTCGGGATGATCATGCCGGTGGCGGTGCTGCGGGAACTCACCTACCCGCTCTACTGGCAGTTGCTGCCGCGCGAGGATCAGCTCACCAACTTCGGCTTCCCGGTCACCACCTGGCCGGGCGCGATCGCCACCTCGGTGATCGGCCTGGCCGTCTTGGTCGCCCTGGTCCGTCTCTTCCCCGTGCTGGCGCGCCTGCAGGCGCTGCCCGCCAGGAAACTGCTGGTGCCGCACGCCTCGATCGACCTGTCGCAGCGCATCGCGCAGCTGACCGTGACCCGCGCGGGGGCGCTGCGCGCGCATGCCGTCGAGCTGCGCCGGATCGAGCGGGCCCTGCACGACGGCGCGCAGAACCGGCTGAACGCGGTCGTGGTCACGGTGGCCGCGGCCGAGCGTGCTCTGCAGCGCGATCCCGCTCGGGCCGCGCACGCACTGGAACGTGCCAGGAGCGCGGCCGAGCAGGCGCTGGCGGAGCTGCGCGGCGTGGTGCGCGCGATCTTGCCGCCGATCCTGGAGGACAAGGGGCTGGCCGGCGCGCTGGACGCGCTGGCCGCCGGATGCTCGGTGCCCTGTCGGGTGCGGGTGGGTGAGCTCGCCGTGGTGCCGTTGTCGGTGGAGAGCGCCGCCTACTTCACCGTGGCCGAGGCGCTGACCAACGTGGGCAAGCACAGCGGCGCCCAGCACGTGGAGGTCGTCGTCGAACGTGTAGGCCCGTTACTGCGCGTCCAGGTGCGTGACGACGGCAAGGGCGGCGCCCGCGACGGCGCGGGCACCGGGCTGGCCGGGGTCCGCCGCCGCGTCGAGGCCCATGACGGAACGATGACCCTGACCAGCCCCGATGGGGGGCCGACTGTGATCGAGGTGGAACTGCCGTGCGAGTCGTGATCGCTGAGGATGACGCGCTGCTGCGCGAGGGCCTGGTGCTGCTGCTGAGCGGGGAGGGCATCGAGGTGGCCGCGGCCGCGAGCGACCCCGAGGGGTTTCTGGCCGCGGTCGAAGAGCACCGGCCCGATGTGGCGGTGGTGGATGTGCGCATGCCGCCCACCCACACCGACGAGGGCATCCGGGCGGCCGTGGCGGCCAAGCGCCTGCAGCCGGGCCTGGGGGTGCTGGTGCTGTCGGCGCATGTCGAGCAGGCGTTCGCGACCGACCTGCTGGCCGACGGCACGCACGGGGTCGGCTATCTGCTCAAGGAGCGGGTCGGCAAGGTCGAGCAGTTCCTTGAGGCGCTGAACCGGGTCGCCGGCGGCGGCACCGCCATCGACCCGGAGGTGGTGGCCCAGCTGTTCAGCCGCCGCCGTGATCCCCTGGCGGAGTTCACCCCGCGCGAACGCGAGGTGCTCGCGCTGATGGCCGAAGGACTGGGCAACCTGGCCATCGCCGACAAGATGGTGATCACCGAGGGAGCGGTGCACAAGCACATCCGCAACATCTTCGCCAAGCTCGGCCTGGCTCCCAGCGACCGCGTGGACCGCAGGGTCGCCGCCGTGCTGCGCTACCTCGGCGCCTGAAGCCGGCCTCTGACACCCGGCCTCTGGGAAACGGCGTTGTGAGCTGGGCCGCGGGCGGCGTGCGGTAGCCAGCACCACCATCGACCGGCCAGCGGGCGGGATCGAAACCGCCTGCGCCCATCCCTACGTTGGTGATTGCTTCATCCGACACCCAATGTAAGGATCTGTCTTGACGAGCAACATTCTGCGCCGTACCGTGCCGGTCACCCTGGCGCTGGCGGCCTGTCTGACGAGCGTGAGCGCGCCGGCATTCGCCACCCCTGCCCCCGCCCCCGCCGGCGTCGCCACGGTGGCCGTCGGCGCCGGCCAGGAGCGGGTGGTGGCGGACCTGGAGCGCCACGCCCAGGAACTGCGCAGCACCGTCCCGAGCGGTCAGTCCCGCGACCTGCGGGCGTTGTCGGCGATGACCAAGGGCGCCACCATCGTGGGGATCGGCGAGGTCACGCACGGCTCGAAGGAGCTGTTCACGCTGCGGCACCGGATGTTCCGGCACCTGGTGCAGACCCAGGGCTTCACCACGCTGGCGCTGGAGGCGCCCTGGTCGGCCGGCGTCCGCCTGGACGCGTACGTGCGCACCGGCAAGGGCGACCTGCGCACGATCATGGCCGAGGATTTCCAGCAGTCCTACGGCTCGTGGAGGACCCAGGAGTGGATGGACCTCTACGAGTGGATGCGCGACTACAACCGCACCGCCTCGCGCAAGCTGCGCGTGATGGGCTTCGACATCGGCGACGTCCTTCCCGAGCAGTACCGGCGCATCCTCGCCTGGGCCGAGAAGCACCAGCCGTCGCTGGAGCCCGAACTGCGTCGCCGCTACGCGGGCCTGCTCGCCCTGCCCGCCGGTGTGGAGGAACGGATGAACACCCTGGCCACACTGCCGGCCGAGCGGCGCGCCGCCCTGGCCGGCGACGCTCAGGCCGCCTACCGCCTGCTGGACGGCAGCGGCAAGGTGAGCCCGAAGGTCCTGCAGGAGGCCCGCGTCATCGTCCAGATGACCACCATGTACGCACTGGACGGGTCCGCCCTGCACCGTCACCGTGACCGGTCCATGGCCGAGAACACCGTGTGGTGGCAGCGCCACACCGGCACCAAGACCGTGGCGGCCGCGCACAACGGGCACATCGGCTACGTCTCGGCCTGGCCCGATCTGTACCCGGTCACCCAGGGGGCCGTCCTGCGCTCCCTGGCCGGCACCTCCTATGTGGCGATCGGCACCACCATCCACAGCGGCCGCTTCCGCGCCACCGACCCCAAGACCGGCAAGGTCGCCGTCTTCGACACCGGCGCCCCCGTCCCGGACAGCAGCGAGGCCGTCCTGGACCGGGTTCGCTACCGCGACTACTACGTGGACCTGCGCCGTGCCGGCCGTACTCCGTCCACCCGAGCGTGGCTGGACACCGCCCGTCCGACCTTCACCATCCCGGCCACGTACGTGCCCGAGCAGTTCAACCGGCCGCTGGCCCTGGGAGCGGCCTTCGACGTGATCGTGCACCTCAACCGGGTCGAGGCAGCCACCCCGCTGCCCTGACCCTCCTTCCCGCGGGCTGGTCGGCCGATGGTGAAGCAGGTTGCATGGCTCCTCAGCAAGAGATGTTGTGTAGTTGGCCAATAACACACAGTGATCGCAGTGTCGACCGCCGAGGGCCGCCGTGGCGCTGGGGGCGCCGGCTGTGCACCTCGGCCCGACCTGCCCGCGAGCCGCGATCAACCGCAAACCCCGGTGATCCGGCGTGTTCAGCCTCCCCTGAGATGACCGATCCCGCGACCACGCAAAGCAGCGACGGTTACTCAGCGTTACTTTGCGGCTGGTGACACGGACCCGAGTGGGAGCCTTGTCGGCGTACACCTCCATGTGCAAAGGCGCGTACGGATAGACGCGCACAGCATGATGGTGTTGTGGTGCCTCCGCCAGGAACGGCGAGGTGAGCTCGACGGTGAGGCTTCTGACCTGCGAGGGATTCAGCGGCGAGGGATGGCGCTGGGGCTGGAAGCCCTCGTGAAGCTCATGTCCATCCAGTGCCGCCAGTCTGAGCCGTTGTCAGTGCGCTCCCATTCGGCCGTCATGGAGTCGCCGTCTTCGGCGATCACCAGCGTCGCCCGCTCCGTCTCACCGGCGAACGTCCAGACACCCTCGTCGTCGACGCTTGCCCGCATGGTGGTGAAGTTGCCGTGATTGTCGAAGGAGCGCATGGGGTAGGTCCGGCTCGCTGGATCGTAGGGCCCGATCATCTCGATGACCTCGACGTGTTCCTCATTCATGCGCACGTCCACACGGTGAATGAGGAAGTGCTCGCCCGCCAGCCACTCGTAGGTGTCCGACCCGGCGATGCGGATCGCCGGGTCGATCGCGGTGGCCGCTATACGCCCCTGCGAACGCCAATGGCCAACCAGCGCATTCAGGTGCTGGTTCTCCGGTCGCGGGGCACGGGTGTTGTCGTCTCCTGACATGGCGGATCCTCGTCATCGATAGAGTGTAAGATGTTGCTTAAACACTTACATGCCGTCCCGGCAGTGCGCAAACGAAGGCGGTGGCCCATGGACGACGCGCTTCGCGCTGTGGCGGACCCGACCCGCCGCGCCATCCTCGTCCTGGTGCGGGATCGCGAGGTATCGGCAGGCGAGATCGCCGAGCGCTTTCCCGAAATCAGTCGCCCTGCGGTATCCCAGCATCTGCGAACGCTGACAGCAGCCCGCCTCGTCGACGTCCGCCGCGCAGGCAATCGCCGCTTCTATCGGCTACGTCCGGAGGGGCTGGCCGAGGCGGTGACGTTCCTGGAGACGATGTGGTCCACCTCGCTCAGCCGCCTCCAATACGAAGCCGAGCGAGAAGAACGCGCGCACACTGGTGACCAGGACGTGAAGGGACCGTTGTGAGCAGGACGATTGAGCAGACGTTGCACATCCGTGCGCGTCCCGAGACGGTCTGGCGGTTCTTCACCGACCCGGCACGCCTGGCGCAATGGTGGGGAACGGCCGAGCTGGACGCCCGCCCCGGTGGCACCTTGCAGGTTGCGATGCACGGGGGCCCACGCCCGGTGATGCGCGGACGGTTCGTGGAGCTCGTGCCGTACGAACGTCTCGTCTTCACCTTCGGCTGGGAGGCCACACCAGGAGCGCCCGACATGGCACCAGAGGCATCCCGAGTCGAAGTCACCCTGACCCCGGACGGTGATGGCACCGAGCTCACCCTGCGCCACAGTGGTCTGCCGGCCATACTCGAAGAGGAGACCGGCGATGGCTGGGCGCACCTGCTCCATCGTCTGGGCGAAGTTGAACGCGACAGATCGACGGCAGCACGATACCGGAGGGGGTGGAGGCGCCGGGGATGGCCCAGCCGGCGGAGGTGGTGG
>NZ_JBSFPS010000160.1:0-22803 GCF_053588315.1 Streptosporangium sp. NPDC003464
GTTCTCCCAGTCGATCCTCGGCTTCGGAATCCCCCGCCACCCGGGATGCTCCTCGCTGTCCCCGTTCGAGTCGACCATGTAGATGATCGCGATGACAATCGCTATGCCCAGCAGAAGTTCCATGGGTGACCCCCTTTGCAGCCCCGGCTGCAGGCGGACGCGGTGTGCTGCTCGGACTCCTGCCGAGCCCGCTTCCGGCGCTGGCGCCGCCGCGTCCACCGACACGCCCTGCGTTACGGCGCGCTCATCCACGGCAACTGGGCCACCGATCCTGCCGGCTGGCACGGACCCGATCAAAGGCCGAGCAGGCCAGTGCGGGATAACAACGATGGGGAGGCCTTGGACGCAGCCCCCGAGAGCTCTCTCGCGGGGGACGTCGGGGGCCGCGTACGCTATCGATCTTGCATCGATCAGAAGCCAGGCGGCCAGGTCGCGTCCGGGCCTGGCGCGACGTGCAGGATGATCACGCCGTCGTTGTAGGTTTTAGCCGACGCGACCGCCCAGCTGGGGTCGATGCGGGAAGCGGGCACGTTCTCCTCTACCTGGAAACCTTGTTCCCCGCTCCTCAGCGGCCAGTCGAGCCCGTAGGCCACCTTCAGGTCGTGTTCGCGCACGACGCGGGCCGCCTCGCCGGCGGATCGGCCTTGGAGCTTCACTCCGGCCAGCGCCTCGCCCGGCCAACTCGCGTCGGCGGGGTAGGCGTATTTCTCGCCGGGCTTCGCCGGGTGGCCCAGGCGTAATTGCGCGGGCCCCTTGAGATCGGCGGTGATGCGGAAGGCCGTCAGGCATCCTTCGACGCGCTCGGCACAGTCGGACATGGTGACCGACGCCCGAGCACCGGAGCCGGCCTTGCCGAGGTCAACTCCGACGACGGGGGATCGCTGCTGCGGCGAGACGGGGATCAGCTTCACCGTGATGTTGTCCAGGCCGACCTTGCGGAAGGCCTTCTCCAACTCGGCGGGGTCGGGATCGCCGTCGGTGATGTAGAAGGCGTACTCGTCGCCGTCGCGGTCGATCGTCACGGCCTGGCTGGCGTATACCTGCTCGGACGCCCTGAACAGGGACGGCCCGACGACCAGGGCTCCCGCTAGGACGGCGGTCGCGACTACGCCGAGCAGGATCCGGCGTGGAGACGGTACGAAACGCCGCCGGGCCGGAGCCTGCTTCAGCAGGACGATCTCCGCCAGCAGCGCGTCCGCCCCCGTGGAGGACGCCCAGCCGGCCAGATCCTTGTCCAGCACCCTCGCCTGGCTCCTAAAGATCTGGTCGTTGTTCACGGTGACTCCTTCTCGATGAGCGTCCGCGCTTCGAGACGGACCGATGAGTGGATCTTCTCCAGGGCTTTGGCGAAGCGCTTGCGGGCCCGGTGCAGGCGGATGCGGGCGGCGTTGCGCGAGCAGTCCAGCACCTCGGCGATCTGTCCGGGGTCGAGCTCTTCCCAGACGGCCAGAGCCAGCAGTTCGCGATCATTGTCCGAAAGCGTGTCCAGGGCCTGGCCCACCTCGTCAGGCCCGCTCTGGGAGAAGGTTGGAGGGTAGAAAAGCTCGGCTTCGGCCGTGAGCTCGGCGTGCCGGGTGGCTCTGCGTCGCTCGCCGCGACGGTGGTTGGCCAGGACCCGCCGGGCCACGCCGTACAACCAGAGCCTGTCGGCCTCGCCGTGCGGGAGTTCGTCCATCCGCCGCCAGGCGATCACATAGGTCTCAGCCACGACGTCGGCCGCGTCCTCGGCGCAGGAGCAGCGCCGCGTGGCGTAGCCGAGGATCTGCTCGTACGTTCGCCGGTACACAGCCTCGAACCGAGCCCGGTTGTCTGTTTCATCCACGCGTCATCCTCGTCAGACCTTCCGAACGCTCAGAGGGTTTCAATCCCTATGTGTCCGCGAGCGATCGCAGAATTTCAGGCCACGCGACTTATGTTCACGGGCTGCTCTGCCACCACTCCATCAGGAGCGAGTCAGAGCCCGAAAAGGTCAGCCGCCGCGCGTACGGTGAAGATCTCTCCTTGACGTGGACCGCGTTCATCACTGCTACTGCGGCAGTTGCCCATCGAAGGAATCGACACCAAGTGGCTCCTCCAGCATCACGTTCTGGTGCTGGCCCTGCTCGGAGCCCGCGAAGACTCCACCGCCCCCGACCCCACAGCAGGCGACACCTCACCGGTCTCCGCCCGCATGCGCCTGCACCATCGGCTCGGGCTGCGCACCCCACCAGAGCTCATCCAAGTCGCCGTGCTCGACCCGGGCCTGCGCGCACACGTGGGCGGAATGCGGCACTTCGCCGCCTCGGTCGACGACCTCAACCAATGGCAGCATCCACCACACACCGTGATCATCTTGGAGAACAAGGAGACCGGATACGCCATCACCGACGATCATCCCGGATCCGTCGTACTGCACGGCCACGGATTCAGCGTCGTCAACTACGCCCGCATCACCTGGGTGCGCACCGCCCGCACCGTCATCTACTGGGGCGACATCGACGCCCCCGGCCTGCAGTTCGTCAGCGGCCTGCGCGCACTGGGCATCGCCGCCCGCACCATCCTCACCGACACCGCCGCCTTGAAGCAGTTCAGGCACCTGTCGACCGACCGCGCCGGCCCGCAACGCAGCAGCCTGCCCCATCTCACCGCCGGCGAGCAGGAGCTGTATGCGCTGCTTTGCCGGCATGCGATCGACCACGGCAGCGGGCTTTTGCTCGAGCAAGAACGCATCCCCTGGCCGCACGCCTACAGGCTCCTGGTCGCCGCCATGCGCCCCCGCGAACAGCCGCACCCACGTCGTGACCGCAGCGTCCCGCATCATCTTGCGGCTCCAGGCGGCCCCTCAAGCCGATCAGCAGCCGCGCGACCTCACCGCAGCAGCGGCGGCGCACCCCCACAGCCTGCGCGCCGCGAGCCACACCGGAGGTGGCGCCTGATCAGCGTGCCATCATGCGCCCATGACGCTCTTCGCAGCGGCGCGGTTTCCCGTGGGCGCCACGGCAATCCGCCGCGACGTCTTCGCCGGAAGAGTATGGACGGCATCGCCTCATCGGGTGGTCGGCGACGATGAGCAGGAGTTGGTGCTGGCCTACTGGCCCGGCATCCAGAGTCTTGCCCCGACCGCCTGGATCGACTGGCTGCAGACCGGTGACAGCGGGGCCCGCGACGCGGCGATCGCACACCTCGCCGCCCGGCGATGGGAGCTGGGCCACTGGACGTGGCGCGAGACCACCTGGCTCAGCATCCTCACCCCCGGCACGTACTTCAGCGTCAACCTGTTCTTCACCCATCACCGTCTGGACCGCTGGTACATCAACTTCCAGCGGCCCTATGCACGGACCCGTGACGGCCTCGACACCTTCGACCTGTTCGTCGACCTCGTTGTGGCACCGGACCTGTCCTCCTGTGCCTGGAAGGACGAAGACGAATACCTTCGCGCCAGAAGGCTGGGCGTCGTCACCGACGCCGAACACCGTTACGTGCAGGCCGCCCGTGACGAGGCGATGGCGATGATCGAGGGCCGCCACGGGGCGTTCAGGGCCGGGTGGCCCGACTGGCGCCTCGATCCCTCCTGGCCGCTCCCGGTGTTGCCTCCCGGCGCTACGGGGGTCCCCGTAGTGCTCGCGAAAAATCGGGCGGATATGCCCTGGCCTGGCGTTTGACAGCCCGCACCGAAGGAGCCAGCGGGCAGCTAGTACAGGCCCGGCAGTCCGCGCGTCTCGCTGATCAGGCTCCGGTCTGAGCTGGAGGGCGACGAAGTCGGCGCGAACCTGTTCGATGGCACCGGGGTGACGCTGACGTTTGTCGTGCTCGGTCAAGGCGCGGTAGATGCTGACCGGGCTCGGGGTCTTCCCCTTGCGTTTGTCGGTGGGGATGATCAGGTCCAAACGCGGTTGCCGCCGTCGTGGGGGGCGAGCTCCAGGGCGGCGCACGCCGCGGCGTACCCCTCCCGAGATGACGGGGTGAGAATCATGACCTTGCGGGCGTGGAACGCCATGAGGCGCCCCTCGCTGAACGATCATGCATCGGGCGGAGGACGAACAACAGGATTCTGCAGATCCGCGGGGATCGACACTGAGGCGCGGGAACGGTCAGCTCGGCCTTTCGTCGGTGACTTCGATGTCGTGGTCGTCGGCAGGCCGCTCGGGCCCGGCTCGGGCTTGTACTCCTCCGGATCCTTCAGTCATTTCAGGCACAGCCGCGCGTACGGGACCCCGGTGTTCGCCGCCTCGGCTGTGGCATACCTGCCCCCGGTGACGACCAACCCGGCCGCCATCCCGCGGAGCAGGTTCACCGCCACGACCGGGTCTTTCAGCAGATCGTCACGTAGTCGGGCGAACCCCGGCACGCCTGCTTCGGGATGGCCCTCGAACAACGCCCGGCCCAGATCGTCCTGACCGAAGGGCCGCTCATCCATCGCCCGGCAGAACGCGTCCACGCCCCGGGCCAGATCGTCAGCGGCCTCCCGGACGCCTTTCCCCGTGCTGACCCAGATCTCCGGGTTGAATCGCAGTGCCCCTGCAGGGGACAGATCGTTGGTGGCGATATCTTCTCAACCCCATGAGTCACGGCAAACGCTCGCGCAACTCTAATGGACCAGCTACCCCGGCGGAATCCGTGGTCACCCTGTAGAGATCCTGACGCGAAGATCAGCGGACGAGGCATCGCCAGTAGGCCGGCGCGCGGCGGAACGGATCTCAGCAGCCGTAGTCGGTGAGGTGTTCGTACACCAGGCCAAGATCGATCACGGCGACGTTGAGCGCCGCGAGTGCGACCCGGACGTTGCTGGCGGCGCACGGCGGCATGTCGTCGCCGGCGAGCTCTTTGAGAGCCTCGTAGACGGCGACGAGCTTGGCCTCCTGGCCGGTGAAGGAACTGTTGAGGAGATCGGCAGCCATGGAGATCAACCCTTCAGCGCAGGTCTTGAAGGCGCTTGGCCTTCAGCTCGAAGCGAGGCAGTGAGTTGGGGGCCGCACGCTCGATGATGAAGCGCAGGCCTTCGTGGGCATCGGCGAGTTCGGTCTGCAACCGGCCTTCCACGTCCGCCCATGCGCCGTCGTCGAGGGACGGCGCGGGCTCCACCGTCAGGAAGACCTCATCGCGCATCTCGACTTTCTCGATCCGGATCTGGAACTCCTCGATCGGGAAACCGCGCACTATCGCCTCGACCGCCCGCGGGTACACGTTGGTGCCGCGCACCAGCTTCATATCGTCCACGCGACCGAGAATGCCGCCCTCGTAGAGGTCGAAGGTGCGGCCGTTCGCGGCGGTCGTATGGGGTACCTTCACGACCGCGTCCGCGGTGCGGTACTTGATCAGTGGGATGATGCTGCGGCCGAACGACGTGGTGACGCGCTCACCCCGCTCCCCGTACGGAAGCTCCTCGAGAGTCTCGGGGTCGTAGACCTTCTCGATGAAGTGGTCCTCGATGATGTGGCAGCCGCCGGGCTGGTCGGCCGGCTCGAACATGAAGATCGTTGAGATCTCGGTCATCCCCGCGGTGTCGAACGCCTTCGCGCCCCATTCGGCCTCGATGAGTGCCTTCGTCTCGGGAATCATCCCCGCGGGCTCACCTGAGAGGACGACCGTGCGTACGGCCGAGCTCGGAAGGTCGACTCCCAGCTCGCGGGCCTCCTGGGCCATCCGGAACGCGTACGTCGGCGTGGTCGCGACCACCGTGCAGCCGAAGTCGATGATCTGCCTGACTCGCTGCGTGGTGGTCTGCGCGCCGCCGGGGACGGTCAACGCCCCGATCTTCTCCAGCCCGTTGTGCAGGCCCCAGAAACCGATGAAGGAGCCGTACCCGAAGGCCAGATAGCCGACATCGGCCGGTCGGATCCCGATGCCCCACAGGGCGTAGCACCACATCTCGGCCGCCCAGAACCAGTCCTTGCGGCTGTCGAGCGCCCGCAGTGGCGTGCGCCCCGAAGTGCCGCTCGTGGTGTGCATGCGAATCGCGCCCGCGGCCCCGGTCACGGGCAGGTCGCCGTAGGGTGGCAGCTCCGCCTGGTTCGCCATCCACTCGTCCCGGGTGAGAAACGGGATGCGCTGGTAGTCGTCCCAGCTCTTCAGCTGGTCCGCGGTGAACCCGGCCGCCGCCCACGTGCGGCGGTAGAACGGGCTGCGAGTCTCGGCCCATTCAACGACGCGCCGCAGCTTGGCGAACTGCAGGGCGCGCAGGTCGTCCCGGGCGAGCGCCTCCGTCTTCGGGTTCCAGTACGGGCTCTCGGCCACACCGGGATCCTTCCCTGAATGTCACGATCGTGACGGCCATCATAAGAATGAAAGGTGCCTTGACCCTAGATCCGGGACGTTACGTCTTAATTTCTCTTTGAGTGCGTGCGTCGAGATTGTGTAAGACGTTGGCTTGGCGTGTCCCGGTCAGGACTCCGGGCGCTTGAGCCGCTCGTCGGGAATCACCGCGACACCGAGGATCTCGATCATGGCCTCGGGCTGCCAGAGCGCCGTGCAGCCGATCCCCGCCATCGCCGGATAGACCGGACCGGCCAGCTCGCGCCAGACTCGGCCGATCTCCTTGCCGTGCGCCTGGTAGTCCGGGACGTCGGTCAGGTAGATCGTGATGCTGACCAGGTCCGCAGGTACGCCACCCGCGGCGGCGAGCGTGGTCAGCACGTTGCCGAACGCCTGTCGGAACTGCTCGACGATCCCTCCGGGAACGATCTGCATGTTGGCGTCCAGGGCGGTCTGGCCGCCCAGGTACAGAGTGTTGCCCACCAGCGTGCCGTGGGAGTAACCGCTCGGCGCCGGCAGGGAGGCGGGGTTGATGGCGTCGGGGGTCACGGATTCCTCCTCGGTCGCGAGTGTGGTCGCCCCCACATCTAAGCGCATCTATGTTGCGTTTTCTAGACGGTCGTTAATATTCTGTGACACCTAAGGGAGTCTGGGAGGTATGTATGCGGTTTGCGACCGTGATCACCGAAGCTGGATCGACCGCCGCCGCCCTGGACGAGGACGGCATCTGGCGTCGGCTGCCTGCCCCGGACCTGTCGGCGCTGATGTCCGCCGGGCCGATCCGCCTCGACGACCTCACCGACCCGCTCCTCGGGGCCGTCCCCGTCCAGCCCCTGCCGTCTCCGGGCAAGGTGGTCTGCTGTGGCCTGAACTACGGCGACCACATCTTCGAGATGGGGCGTGAGCTCCCCGCTTATCCGACCCTGTTCACCAAGTACGCCGACACGCTGATAGGCCCGGGCGAGCCGATCGAGCTGCCGGCCGGTCTCAAGGTGGACTGGGAGGCCGAGCTCGCCGTCGTGGTGGGGACCGCGCTGTGGCGGGCCGGCCGGGACGTCGCCGCCGCCGCGATCGCCGGTTACACCGTCGCCAACGACGTCTCGGTGCGCGACTGGCAGAACCGCACCAGCGAGTGGTTCCAGGGCAAGGCCTGGGATCGGTCGACGCCGATCGGCCCGGTGATCGTCACCCCCGACGAGGTGGACGTGGCCGCAGGGGTGGAGGTCATCTGCCGGGTCAACGGTGAGGAGGTGCAGCGCGGCAGCACCCGCACCCTGGTCTTCGACCCCGCCGACCTGCTCGCCTACATCTCCACCTTCACCGTCCTGCGCCCCGGTGACGTCGTGCTGACCGGTACCCCGAGCGGCGTCGGAGCCGGTCGCAAACCGCCCCGCTATCTCGTCGACGGCGACGTCGTCGAGACCGAGATCCCCGGCATCGGCACGCTGCGCAACGCCGTGGCCTTCCACGCCGGCCCCGCTCACCAGTGACAATCCAGGAGCCAGTCATGGAGCATGACCTGAGCAAGTACGCCCTTGAGGGCGACAACTCGATGTACGCCACCGAGAGTGGCCTGGTCGTCCCGGTGGTGACCCGCGGCGGCCTCGAGGCCGGCGACACCGGGCAGTCCGACGGCGCGACCCGCATCTCCGGCGTCAGTATCCAGCACACCCCGGCCACCAAGCTCTGGTTCGGCAAGGTGGGCAACGAGGCCGGCTATCGCTCGGTCCCGCACCACCACGGCGAGGCCGAGACCGGCGGCTACGTGCTCTCGGGCCGTGCCCGCATCTACTTCGGCGACAGGTTCGAGGACTACGTCGACCTCGAGGAGGGCGACT
This sequence comes from Streptosporangium sp. NPDC003464, assembly GCF_053588315.1. Lineage (NCBI taxonomy): Bacteria > Bacillati > Actinomycetota > Actinomycetes > Streptosporangiales > Streptosporangiaceae > Streptosporangium > Streptosporangium sp. NPDC003464. The sequence continues at coordinate 8,070 of NZ_JBSFPS010000160.1, forward strand.
GGGTCTTCGTCCCGCCGTTCATGCCCCACGTCGAGTGCAACCTGGACCGCGACAGGCCGCTGACCTGGATGACGACCCGCACGCCGGAGAACATCGTCGTCAACCTGCCCGACGTCCCGGACACCGATCTGCCGGGCTGGCTCAGCCGATGACCGCCGGGACGTCGATGACGGCACGGACTCCGCAGACCTCGGCGGTCTTCTGTGCCGCGGTCACCCTCACCGAGGCAGAGCCGGAACACTTCGATCTCGCGTTCACGGCCGTCACCCAGCCGTGCCCGTGGCCCAAGGCGTACGGCGGCGACCTGGTCGCCCAGGCCGCGGCCGCGGCGATGCGGTCGGTGACCGACGGCAAGACGCTGCACTCGATGCACAGCTACTTCATGCGCCCCGCCGACATCGGCGCAGACGTGCGCTACGAGGTCGAGTTGCTGCGCGACGGCCGGGGCTACAGCACCCGCCAGGTCCGCGGCTACCAGAACGGCAAGCCGCTCTACGTGTGCCTGGCCGGCTTCGCCGCGGGCGAGCCCGGCGGGACCTTCGCCGCGGAGTTCCCCGCCGGCTTCCCCGGCCCCGAGGAACTGCCCAGCACCGCGGCCTACCTCGAAAGCCGCAGCGGCGGAACCATGACCGAGGAGTCCAAGGCCTACTGGTCCGCCGGCCGCAGCTTCGACATGCGCCATGTCCCCGGCCCGGTCTACCTGAGCATCGATGGCGAGCAGGTGCCGCACCAGGCCGTCTGGGTCAAGCCGTTCGACACTCTGCGCAGTGTCGAAGGGCTCACCGACGAGCAGCGTGACCTCGCCGCGCTCGCCTACGTCTGCGACTACACCATCCTCGAGCCCGTCCTGCGTGTGCTCGGGCTGCCCTGGGCCGAACCCGGGCTCGTCACCGCCAGCCTCGACCACGCGATGTGGTTCCACCGCCCCCTGGCATCCGGGACGGTCGACGACTGGCTCCTCTACGTCCAGGACGCGGCGGCGGCGGACGGCGGCCGCGGCCTCGGCATCGGCCGCTTCTTCACCCGTGACCGTCGTCATCTGGCCACCGTCGTGCAGGAAGGCATGATCCGCACCTCGGGGAGGAACCCGTCATGAGGATCGCGATCGCGGGCGGCGGCCCCGGCGGACTCTACTTCGCCGCGCTGATGAAGCAGCTTGACCCGACCCATGAGATCACCGTCTGGGAGCGCAACGCCCCCGGCGACACCTTCGGCTTCGGCGTCGTCTTCTCCGACGAGACCCTTGGCGGCATCGAGAACGCCGACACGGTGATCTACCAGCAGATGGAGAGCCGGTTCGCCCGCTGGACCGACATCGACATCACGTTCAACGCCACCTCGTTCACCGTCGGCGGCCAGGGCTTCGCGGCGATGGGGCGCAAGGAGCTGCTGCACATCCTGCAGAAGCGGGCCGCCGATCTCGGCGTGACCGTCCGGTACCGGGCCGAGGCGCCCGACGTCGAGGAGTTGCGCGCAACGTACGACCTGGTGCTGGCCTCCGACGGGCTCAACTCCACCATCCGGACCAAATTCGCCGATGTCTTCAAGCCGTCGCTGGACGTACGCAGGAACAAGTACATCTGGTTCGGCACCGATCTGGTTTTCGAGGCGTTCCAGTTCTTCGTCAAGCAGACGGAGTGGGGCGTCATGCAGATTCACGGCTACCCGTTCTCCGACACCGGCTCGACCTTCATCGTCGAGATGCACGAGGACGTGTGGCGCCGGGCCGGCTTCGACGCGACCGAGGGCGAGGTCTTCCCGCCCGGGGTGTCCGACGACTACGCGGTCGCGCGGATCAAGGAGATCTTCGCCGACGAGCTGCGCGGCCACACCGTGCTGACGAACAACTCCAAGTGGATCAACTTCACGACGGTCCGCAACGAGCGCTGGTACGCCGGCAACGTGGTGCTCCTGGGCGACGCCGCCCACACCGCGCACTTCTCCATCGGTTCGGGCACCAAGCTCGCCATGGAGGACGCGCTCGCGCTGGCCGCCTGCCTGCACGAGCATCCGACGGTGGCCGAATCCCTCGAGGCCTACCAGTCCGAGCGGAGGCCTGTCGTCGAGTCGACCCAGCGTGCGGCGCAGGCGTCGCTGGAGTGGTTCGAGAACATCGGGATGTACGCCGGCCAGGAGCCCGCGCAGTTCTGCTTCAACCTGCTGACCCGGTCGCGACGGATCACGTTCGAGAGCCTCAAAGAACGCGATGCCGAGTTCGCCGACCTGATCGAGACGGAGTTCGCGAAGGCCAACGGGCTCGAACAGGTCGCGCCGGCGATGTTCCAGCCGGCACGGATCGGCGGGCTGGAGCTGAAGAACCGCGTCGTGGTCTCGCCGATGGACATGTATTCCGCCGTGGACGGCCTTCCCGGCGACTTCCACCTCGTCCACCTCGGCTCCAAGGCGCTCGGCGGCGCCGGCCTGGTGATGACCGAGATGGTCTGCGTCTCGCCCGAGGGGCGGATCACGCCGGGCTGCACCGGGCTGTGGAACGACGAGCAGCGCGACTCGTGGCGGAAGGTCACCGACTTCGTCCACACCCGAACCACCGGCAGGATCGGGCTCCAGCTCGGCCACTCCGGCCGCAAGGGCTCGACCAAGCTGATGTGGGAGGGCCTCGACGAGCCGCTGGAGGAGGGAAACTGGGAGGTCACCGGCCCTTCCGCGCTGCCCTATGGACCCGGCTGCCACATGCCGCGTGAGATGACCCGGGCCGACATGGACAAGGTCGTCGCCGACTTCCTCGCCGCTGCGCGCCGCGGCGTCGAGGCGGGCTTCGACCTGATCGAGGTGCACGCCGCCCACGGCTACCTGCTCTCCTCGTTCCTCTCGCCGATCGCCAACCACCGCACCGACGGATACGGCGGGTCCCTGGAGAACCGGCTGCGCTTCCCGCTCGAGGTGTTCGACGCCGTCCGTACGGCGGTGCCCACCCCGATTCCGGTGACGATCCGCATCTCGGCGACCGACTGGGTCCCGGAGGGCAACACCGAGCACGACGCGGTGGAGATCGCCCGCGCGTTCATCGAGCACGGCGCCGCCGCCATCGACGTCTCCTCCGGACAGGTGACCATGGCGGAGAAGCCGGCCTTCGGGCGGTCCTACCAGACTCCGTTCGCCGACCGGATCCGGCACGAGGTCGCCGGCCCCGCGGGGGTCGCGGTCATCGCGGTCGGCGCGATCTCGTCATACGACGACGTCAACTCGATCCTCCTCGCCGGCCGCGCCGACCTGTGCGCGCTGGGCCGCAGCCACCTTTACAACCCGCAGTGGACGCTTCAGGCCGCCGCCGAGCAGGAGTACCGCGGCCCCGGCGCGCCGTGGCCGGACCAGTTCGCCGCCGGCCGCCGCAAGCCGCCCAGCTCGCGTACCGACAAGATCCCGCCGCGCCTGGCGTTGCTGCGCGCCCCGGAGACGGACAACGTCCATCTGCGATGGACCCCCGACCGCGTCACCGTGGGCCCGTGACGGCTCCACGAGACACCGGGACGGCCGGCGTTCACCGTGTGCGCGTGGAGTGGATCGACACCGACGCCGCAGGGATCTACCACAATACGGCCGTGGTGCGGTACGTCGAGGCCGCCGAGGCCACGCTCATGCGTGAGCGCGGCCTCGACGGCTACTTCTCCTCAGCCCCGCGCGTCCTATACGAGGTGGATTTCGAATCACCGCTTCGCTTCGGGCAGGAGGCCACCACCATCGTCGAAATCGTTCGCATCGGCACAGCCTCGATGACGTTCGCGTTCGAGCTCTGGGGCGAGCCGTTCGCCGGGCGACCCCGCACCCGTGCCGCGCACGGACGGTTCGTCACGGTCCACATCGATCCTCAGACGGGCAAGAGCGCACCGTGGCCACAGCAGTGGCTCACAGCGCTCGGCGCCTCATGACCAGGATTTTCCGGCACCGTGGATCAGGCATCATGAGCCAGATGAGCGACATGGATCCGGTAGACACGATCACCCCCTCCCACCAGTCACGCACCGTGCTCATCGGTTTTCTCGGCGCCATCGTGCGACGGATGGGGAACTGGATGCCGATCGCGGGCACGGTCGAGCTGCTCGGCCAGTTCGGCCTCGACCAATCAAGCGTCCGCACCGGCGTCTTCCGGCTCAAGCAACGTGGCTGGCTGGTCCCGGACACACGCGAAGGGACCCGCGGCTACTCCTTGGCAGCAGAGGCGCTCGAATCCCTTGCCGACGGCGACAAGATCATCTGGCATGCCCGGCAGCCGGCGGATCTCTCCGACGGCTGGTGCGTCGTCAACTTCTCGGTGCCCGAGTCGACCCGGACGAAGCGGAACCAGCTCCGCGCGCACCTGTCATCGCTCGGGTTCGGCAATATCAGCTCGGCGGTCTGGATCGCCCCGGCCCGCATGCTGCCGGCCGCTGAGCGCGCTATCGGCGAACTCGATCTCATGCGCCACTGCGCTGTCTTCGTCGGTGACTACGCCGCAGGCCAGGACCTTCGAACGATGGTCCACGCCTGCTGGGACCTCGAGGGAATCGACCGTCGATACCGCGAGTTCATCGACAGGCACAAAGACGAGACGCGCGTGCTCGAGCGCTCGGGAGTCATCGACGGGCAACACGCGTTCGTGTCATACCTTGCCGTCATCGACGACTGGCGGAAGCTGCCCTTCCGCGACCCCGGCCTGCCGCGCGAACTCCTCCTGGACGATTGGGCGGCACCAGCGGCAGGCGCCCTCTTCGAGAAGCTGGTCGCGTTGCTCGAAGGCCGTGCTCTGGCCCATGCGGCGAGCCACTGGCCCACCACCCCGGCGAGCCGTGTCGGTCCGGTCGTTTAGTCGTCGCGATCATCCGGTCGGAGAAGGTGAGGCCCGATCGTCCTGGCTCCGGGGCGATCGGAGGGACAATGCGCCGCTACGCCGGGATCCATGGGATGGTTGCGCCTTATGAGTAGATCGTCGAAGGTAACGCACATCCTCCTGGCGGTTGAGGTCACGTTCGGGAGGAGGACGCCGACCTGGAAGGTGGCAAAGTCGGCGTGGGCCGCTTCGACGGCTTCGGGGTACGCCTGGCGCTTCTCGTGCTCGGCGAGTGCCCGGTAGATACTGGCCAGGCCAGGGTTCTGACCCTTGCGCTTGCCGGTGGGGATGATCATCCTTCCTCGCTGGAAGGGCGGTCTCACGCCTCGGACGGCGCACCACTGCCATGGCGCTGCCGCTGGCGGTGTTTGCGCATGGACACCTGAGAGCCGCAGCCAGTACTGCAGTACAGCCCTCCCCCATTGCGGGTGCGGTCGAAGAAACCGAAATGGCATGGGGGGTTCCGGCACGCCTTGATGCGCCCCCAGTCGCCGCTCTGCGCAAACGTCGTCACCGCAGCCAGTACGGTTCCGAACACGCGCGGCACCCCCGCCTGCGGCGAGGCCAGCTCTACACCGCCGGCCGTGACCACCGTCGCCAGCGGGTAGAGCGAACCCACACGTCGCAGGTGCCGCTCGGCACGCAGCAGCGGCTCACCCAGACTTTCCTCATCGCCCGAGTGCGCGAGCAGCACAGTCACCAGGGCATCACGCAGCTCGCGCGCGACCGCGGCGTCAGCGTCGGTCACCACGGCTTCGCCACCGAACTCGTCGCGCTCCGCCAGCCACGCCGCGAACGAGTCCCCGTCCCCGAACAACTCTCGGCGACCTGATCCGTCCGCGCGCGTGTTCACGAACGCGAGAACGGTCTCCACCGTCGGCGTGACGGTGCGCAGGCTGGGTTTGGGGGATCCGGCCGCCGCAGTGATCATCCCCCCACAGTACATCAGCGTGAGCGGCGCTAATCAAGCTAGTGAGCAACCTCCCAGTCGATCTAGTTTGACTTGTTGCGAGCTAACAGCTTACGGTCGCAACATGAACGGAACACTCAACCACCAGACCCACCTCCGCACATGGCTGATCACCGGCGCGACGTCCGGCATCGGCCGCGAACTGACGCTCCAGGCACTGGAGAACGGCGACACCGTCTCGGCCCTCGCCCGCGACACCTCCTCCCTGGACGAACTGGCGCAAGCGCACGGTGAGCGCCTGCTTCTCATCCAGGCGGACGTACGTGACGAGCGAGCCGTCCGGGACGCAGTGAAAGGCACGCTCGCACGGTTCGGCCGCATCGACGTCGTGGCCAACAACGCGGGATACGGACTGTTCGGAGCCGTTGAGGAGGCCTCCGACACGCAGGTCCGTGCCGTGTTCGACACCAATGTCTTCGGAGTGCTCAACGTGCTCCGCGCAACGCTGCCGGTGCTCCGCGCCCAGCGATCCGGGCACATCCTCCAGGGCTCGTCGGTCTACGGGCAGTCCGCCCATCCCGGCGTGGGTCTGCTGGCCGCCACCAAGTACGCGGTCGAGGGGCTGTCGGACGCGCTCGCGGCCGAGGTCGCACCGCTCGGCATCAAGGTCACGATCATCCAGCCCGGGCTGACCGCGACCCCCTTCCTTGCCAACCTCGATGTCGCAGCCGGCCTGGGCGACTACGACCAGACTGTCCGCGAGGTTCAGAAGGGCATCGGAGAGCTGCCGGCGTCCGCGTTCTCCGCCGCGACGCGGATCGCCGCAGGCATCCGGACCGCGGTCGACAGCCCCAACCCTCCGCTGCGCCTGGCCCTTGGCGCCTCCAGCGCGACGGGCATGCGCCCCGCTTTGGAAGCACGGGTCGCAGACCTGGACAGCTGGCAGCGTGTGACCGACGCCGTCGACAGGTAGTAAGCCACGAATCCCGCCGGGAACATGGCCATGGCGGATGCGGCCCGGCCCCCCTCACCGCCCGGCCATGACGGCGTCCTCCTCCCGAACGTGACCTCAGGGGTGTTCACGAGTGGCCCTGACCTGCGGGCGAGTCAGGGAATCGTTGATCGCTTCCCAGGATGGGAATGATCGTTTCCCGGCCAATCCTGCGTTCAAGGTCTGGGTGGGTGCCAGGAGGGGTCGCCGATGCGCGAGTGCCGCGCCTGGAACCAATCGGCGGCGATGTCGGTTTCGGTGATCCGTCCGATCAGCGCCAAGGCGGAGCTGACGCTCTCGTCCGCCTCCACAGGGTCAACGTCGTCATCGGTGACCTGGAAGCGCAGTCCCTCCATCAGGCGATCGAGCGCGTGCGGATCGTCACCGAACCTCCGATCAGGCTTGGACACGAAAGAGACGATCATGCGCCCGTCACGGGCGTACTTGAAGTACTCCCTGCCGTGGATGTCCATGCTGAAGCTGAGGGCCTGACGGCCGCCCTGGGTGACGGACATCAGGGACGCGTCATCGTCGAAGGGCGCCGGCACGATGCCGATCCAGCCGTTGACCTCGGCCACCCAGCGGGAGCCGTCGTCGAGGTGGTGGTCGAGGATCTCGCTCAGGTAGCAGGGGGTGCGGGTGGCGAGGTCCAGGTGGAAGGCCGGGGCGAGGGTGCCGAGGTCCGCGCCCGTGATCCACAGGGCGCTGAATCCCAGCGCCCACAGGTCGTCCTCATCGAGTCCCTCGGTGAAGATCGTCGAGACGAGAAGGTCGTACAGGTAGGTCCGTGACTGCATGGCTGCCTCTCGACAAGGGGCGTTCCGTGGGCTGTGTCGGCAACGCGCACATGGAACTGTACGGCGACCTTCAGACATACATCCGCGCCAGCGGAGTGATGAACGGGCTGGGCATCCCTCTGAAGAGCCGGTGGGGCAAGGATCCCCAGGTGCTCGCAGCCATGGAGCCCTGGCGTCAATGCATGAGCTCCAAGAGCTTCTCGTTCAAGGTCTGGGGCGACGCATGAGATGCGGCCGCCGGAGCCTACGACGACAAGAGCGTGGCGCATAAGCAGGCACATCCCGAAGAGATCCGTATCGCGACAGCGGATGCCGAATGCAGTGTGCGGACCGGTAAGTCCCGGGTGGAACGTGCCCGTTTTGCTTACTACCAGCAGCAGGTGCTCAAAGAGTGGGAGCCACAGATCGGTCAGTACAAGCAGATTCGGGAAGCTGCCTTGGTCAAGGCCCGAGCGATACCCTCCAACTGAGGGCATGATCATTTTTTAGACGGCTACTTAAGTTTGCCCGCTAGAGAGCTTTAAAGGCTGAGGTTGTAGACGGGGCTCAAGTTGGTCTTGGTGATGAAGCCGGTGATCAGTGCAGGGCGGTACTGCATCCGTTTGAGCCGGTTCTTCACCAACGCGCCAAGCTCCTCGACGGTAGTCGTACTGCCCGAGTGGCGCAGATCCTCGGCCGGCACTTCCCTCCGGCGCGGCCGTAGCCGTCACCAACGGGCACAGTCAGGAGCGCAGGACCCAGGTCGTCTCGCCTCTGCCCGGCCGGGAGCGTAGCCGTCGCTTGCCTGCGGTCAAGTCCCGTGGCCACCGCCGGGCTGAGCTTCCGTGAGGGACTTGACCGCAGGCGGCGCTGACGGCTGAGGTGGGTCCCGGACAGGAGCGAGCAGTCGATCCTCCTGGCTTGCTCGGCCCGTGACTCGGGCAGCCACGCGAGGACCGCGGCGACCGCGATGATCACCACCGGGATGTTGATGAGGAAGACCGAGCCCCACCAGAAGTGGTTGAGCAGCCAGCCGCCCAGGGTCGGGCCGATGGGGTAGGCCAGCATGGAGGCGCCGGCCAGGGTGCCGATCGCCTTGGGCCGTTCCTCGACCTCGAACAGGGCCGGTAGGAGCGCGATCACCGTGGGCATGATGAGCGCGGCCCCCACGCCGAGCACCGCGCGGGCGGCGATGAACATGCCGACGGAGGTGGCGTAGGCGGCGACCAGCGAGCTGAGGCCGAAGATGATCAGCCCGGCCAGCAGCATCCGCCTGCGCCCGAGCCGGTCACCCAGCATCCCGGCCGGGATCATCCCGGCCGCGAACGTCAGCGTGTAGGCGGTGATGAACCACTGCAGCTGGGCGTTGTCGGCGTGCAGGTCCTCGGCCATGGCCGGCAGGGCCAGGTTGAGGATGGTCATGTCGAAGCCCACGGCCAGAGAGGTGAGCACCAGCGCGGCGAGCGCCCACCACCTGCGTTTGCTCTTGTTCACAGTGACCTATTTGGTGGCGTTCATGGCGAGCTTGTCCCACTCGCGGTCAGGCAGGGTCCGGTTGAGCTCCAGCAGCTTGTCGGCCATGTAGCCGACGGCGTACCGCGTCTGCGGCTTGGCCGCCTCGATGGCCTCGCGGATGACCGCGGCCACGACGCCGGGGTCCGACGCCGGGGTCTGCTCGCCGAGCTGCGTCTCGCTCTTGCGCGCCATGGCCTCGGCCATCGCGCCGTAGGCGGTGCCGCCGGAGATCTCCCGCAGGTCCCGCCCGGTGTGGTCCTCGAACTCGGTCTTGATGATGCCGGGCTGGATGATCACCACGTCGATGCCGAACGGCTCGACCTCCAGGCGCAGCGTGTCGGAGTAGGCCTCCAGCGCGTGCTTGGTCGCGTAGTACCAGCAGCCGAGCGGCAGCGTGATCTCACCGCCGATGGACGAGACGTTGACGATCGTGCCCGTCCCCTTCTCGCGCATGTGCGGCAGAGCCAGCTGGACCAGCCTGGCCGGGGCGAAGACGTTCACCTCGAACTGGTCGCGGGCCAGGTCCAGAGGAACGTCCTCGGCGGCGCCGTGCAGCACGGTGCCCGCGTTGTTGACCAGGACGTCGATCTGGCCCTGCTCGGTCACGACGGTGTCGATGACGCGTTCGAGATCCTCGGGGTTGCGCATGTCGAGCGGGAGGACATGCCCACCGGCCGCGCTGATCGGCGCCATGTGCCCGGTACGGCGAGCCGCTCCGTACACGATGTGCCCGGCGCGCAGCAGCTCCAGTGCGGTGGCCTTGCCGATCCCCGACGATGCTCCGGTGACGAGGACAACCTTCATGATCAAACCTCCGTGCCGGCGGCCGTCTCGCGGGGCGCCGAGATTCACTGTTTCGCTTCGTTGAATGCGGATGTGGTCCGCGTGAGCAGCGAGAGAAGGATCCCCTTGCCCGCGGCGAGATCGGCGCCTTCGGCTGGGGGCAGGGCGCTTTCGATCATCTTCTCCACCACCTCCAGCACCGCGGCCGAGGACGGGACGTCAGCGCCCGCCGGCTCCTGGAAGGTGTGCCGGATGGCCGGCGTCAGGGCGTCGAGGATGTAGGCCACCGCCCGCACGTCGACGTCGCGGCGGACGGCTCCCGCCTCCCGCATCGCGCGCAGGAAGTCGTGGCTTCCGCTGATTTCCGGCAGCCGCTCGAAGACGCTCCCCCGCTTGCGCAGGTACTTGCCGAAGACGTCCTCGGCCCGGGCGACGATGGCGGCCGCCAGCGGCAGCGCCTTGAGCGCCCCCATCATGGCCCGGTAGACGCTCGCCACGCTGCCGGCCCGGGGGTCGGCCTCCAGGTGCTCGCGCCAGGCATCGGCGTACTGGTTCAGCTGGTCCTGGATCACTGCCTCGACCAGCTCGTCCTTGCTCTTGAAGACCAGGTACACCAGCCCTCGGTGGAGGGTTACGGCGTCGGACACGTCCGCCATCGTCAGCTTGTTGTAGCCGATCCGAAGCAGCAGCTCCGCCGTCGCGTCGAGGATCGTCCGCTCGCGTTCTTGGTCCGCAGTGCTCACGATTATCAGATTGACATATTTCGCCAAAATGTCAAAGGCCCGCTCGGCGCGGCCCGAACGACCGCGCGCCGACCTGGTCAGGACAGCCGGATCAGGACGACGTCGAACTCCAGCTTCACCTTCCCGCCGACCATGACGCCGATCGCGGCGTTCCAGTCCACGCCCCAGTCCCTGCGGCTGATCACCGCGCCGCCTCGCAGGGTGACCCGGCGGTCGCCCGAACGGTCGTTCTCGGCGCCGGTCAGCTCGAAATCCAAGGTGACCGGCCTGGTCACCCCGCGGATGGTCAGGTCACCGGCGCCCTTGAAGGTGGCCGGGCCGGTCTGGCTCACCCCGGCCGAGGTGAAGGTGATGGCCGGGTGGTCGTCCGCGCTCAGAAATTTGCCGCTCAGTTGCTCGTCGCGCTGCGCGTTGCGGGTCTGGATGCTCTTCGCCTGGATCGTGAGCCGGGCGCTGGACTTCGACGGCTCGTCGCCGTCCAGGTACGCGCCACCCTCGAACTCGTCGAACTGACCGTGCACCCTGCTGCCCATCGTGTGCCGGGCGACGAACCCGATCCGGGTGTGAGCGGGGTCGACGACGTAGTCGCCGGTCAGCTCGCTGAGCGTGGTCCTGGTGGTCGTCATGCTGAGTCACTCCTGGAAGGGGGTTCCGTGTGCGTTGCAGCCGTACGACGAGACACCCCCGCCAAATGTCAGGCGACGTGCCGACCTCACATTTCGGGAGGGTCTCTCGTCGTACCGCTGTTGACGGACGCACCAGAGGAAAGCGGGACACCATGACCACCCCTGCAGGACCGGCGGACGACGGGCTCGATCCGAGCCTGAGCGCGATCATGAGCGAGCGGCGGCAGCTCATCAATCTCGCCTACCGGCTCCTCGGCTCCCTGGCCGACGCCGAGGATGTCGTGCAGGAGACCTATGCCCGCTGGTATGCCATGTCCCGGCAGGAGCAGGAGGCCATCGAGTCGCCCGGCGGCTGGCTGACGACGGTGGCCAGTCGCGTCTGTCTCGACATCCTCGGCTCGGCGCGAGCCCGGCGGGAGCGCTACGTGGGCGAATGGATCCCGGAGCCGGTGCCCGACCGCACGGAGTGGAGCGCCGGCCGGCCCGGCGGCGACCCGGCCGACCGGGTCACCCTCGACGAGTCGATCAACATGGCCTTCCTCGTCGTGCTCGAGACGATGACTCCGGCCGAGCGCGTCGCGCTCATCCTGCACGACGTCTTCGGCTACTCCTTCGCCGAGGTGGCCGAGATCGTCGGCCGGACCCCCGCGGCGTGCCGCCAGCTCGCCTCCTCCGCCCGCCGCCGCCTCCGCGCGTCGCAGACGCCGACGGCTCCGGCCGCGCGGCTCGGCAGCATCGTCCGGGACTTCAAGCTGGCCTGGGAGGCCAAGGACATCGACGCCCTCATCGGCCTCCTGGACCCCGACGTCCTGGCGATCGGCGACGGCGGCGGCCTCGTCAGCGCCGTGCTCCACCCGGTCGAAGGCCGCGAGGAGGTGGCGCGTTACCTGACCGAGCTCGCCGGCAAAGCGCCCGGGCTGGCGATCCTGGAGCGCACGGTCAACGGCCTGCCCGGCCTGGTGCTCCAGGTGGACGGCGTCACCATGGCGGTGCTGGCGTTCGGAGTCACGGCTGACCGCATCACGCACATCTGGGGAGTACGTAACCCCGACAAGCTCCGGCTCTGGACGGCGGGCTGACGCTCGCCGCTCATCCGGCAAACCCCATGAATAAGTAGAAGGGCATGTCAATCATGATTCTGGTTACCGGTGGCACCGGAAACGTCGGCGGCAACGTGGTCCGCCAGCTCCTTGACGCAGGTGAGAAGGTCCGCGTCATCACCCGTGATCCCGGCAAGGCCTCGTTCCCGGACGACGTCGAGGTCGTGTCCGGCGACCTCGCCCAGCCGGAGACCCTGCCGGCGGCGCTGTCCGGGGCCGAGCGGGCGTTCCTGTTCCCTGTCTTCGGCGCGGTGGAAGGATTCCTCGAAGCGGCCAAGGAGGCCGGCTTGCAGCATGTCGTGCTGCTGTCCTCGGCGGCCGTCACGTACTCCACGCCGGGGTGGGTCGGCGAGCAGCACCTGCGTCTTGAGCAGGCCGTCGAGGCGTCCGGGTTGCCGTGGACCTTCGTGCGTCCCGACGCGTTCATGACCAACGACCTGGCCTGGATCCCCCAGATCGCCCACGGCGGGGTCGTGCGCGGCGTGTACGGCAACGCCGCGCTGGCCCCCGTCGACCCGCGCGACATCGCCGCGGTAGCCGTCCGCGCCCTGATCGACCAGCAGGCCGGCCAGGCCTACGAGCTCACCGGACCGCAGTCGCTGACCCAGATCGACCGCGTCGGGATCATCGCTGAGACGATCGGCAGGCCGCTGCGGTTCGAGGAGCTGCCCCGGGAGCGGTTCGAGGAGCAGCTGCGGCGCCACGGGATGCCCGCCCCCGCGATCACTGACCTGGTCGAGGGGCTGGCCGCCAGGGACGGCCAGAGCGCTCGCGTCCTGCCTGTCGTCGAGGACGTCACCGGGCGCCCCGCCTTCACCTACGCGCAGTGGGCCGCCCAGCGCGCGGCGGACTTCGCGGTCTGACGGCGACCGCCCGGCCATCATCATCCCGGTCGCGACCTATGGCTGGTGTATGGCCCGGTGATCGCCTGCCGATAGGTCCCTGCCCGTAGAAAGGCGATCACCGGAGACAACCAAGGAGTGTGCGGTGAGGAACATCGACAGACGCGGGTTGCTTCGAGCAGCCGGGATGACGTTCGCGGCGCTTCCCGTTCTGGGGGCCGGCCCGGCCGGCGCCGACGTGACAGGGACCGGCGCGGACCAGCTCTTCAAGGCGGGACGGTTCGACAGTGCCGACCGCGCGTACGCGCGCCTGCTGCGTGCGGATCCAGACAATGTCCGCGCCATCGCGCAGCGGGGATACATCGCCCTGTTGACCAACCGGTTCGACAGCGCGGAGAGGTTCCTCACCAGGGCCGTCAGCCTGGCCCCGGACGACGTCGCCCCCAGGCAACGACTCGCGGAGTGCTACGTGCGCCAGGACCAGCACTCTCGTGCCATCCCCTTGCTGCGGCAGACCGGCAGGCCGAACGACGAGGCGTTCGCGAAGCTGTACACGCACCTGGGCGAGGCGCCCTGGCAGGTGCGGGGCGCCCAGAGCACGCGCATACCCATGACGAGCCTGGAGCCGTTGCCCACCGTCGAGGCCTCGATCAACGGCGGCAGGCCCAGGTGGTTCCTCCTCGACACCTACGGGACCCTCGGCGTCTCGAAGGAGGTGGCGGAGGAGGCGGGCCTGCGTGCGCTCGCCACGACGACGGGACAGGTCGGCGACACACCCATCACCGGATATCTGGGGGTGCTGCCCTCGTTCCGGTTGGGGGACGTGGAGCTGCGCGACGTCCCTGTCGGCTGGGGCGACTACGGGCCGCGCGTCGTCACCGTCGACACGGGCGGCCTGAACCAGGGGTTCAACACAACGGTCGAGATCGCCGAGCGGACGGTCGCTGAGCTGGAGGCGACGCTGCAGCGGCGCTACGGCGGCCGGCTGTCCAGCGGCGAGCGCTCCCGGCTGGCCGAGCGGCTGCAGCAGGCGCAGGAGAAACGGGCCGCCGCCGCGCGCCGCGTCGAGGTCGCCGGCCGCACCGAGCAGGCCGCACGAGCGAAGGCGCTGGACGGCATGCCCGCCGGGATGAGCGTGACGGACCTGGACCGGCGGCTGCGCCTCCTGACCGGCTCACGGTCCTTCGCCGCCGCGCTGGAGAAGGAGAAGGCGGCCCGGCTGGAGACGCTCTGGCCCGGCTTCGCCGACCAGTGGCGCGTGACGGCCGAGCTCGACCACCACCACCAGCTCCCCGCCGCCGTACAACGTGGTGAAGACCAGGCCCGCCGTCACCCGGCCGCTGCCGCCATGGCCACCACGCGACGCGAACAGGCCCAGCAGAAGGCCGGGACATGACGCCGCGCACGCGAGCAGACACGCGCCTACCGGCCGCCCACCCTTCCCGGCATCACCCCCATGGGGCCACGCCAGGGGTATGGCCGCTGAGCACCACCACGGCGTTTCGCCAGTTTCACGAGGCTCCTACGCGCGGGCGCGCGAGGCCTGGCGGCCGGGTGGCCATCGCCCCCGGCCGGGGCGCCGAGCGTAGCCGTCGCTTGCCCGCGGTCAAGTCCCGCGGCCAC
>NZ_JBSFPS010000161.1:0-22565 GCF_053588315.1 Streptosporangium sp. NPDC003464
AGCCCCGGTCCCGGCCTGACCGGTGGCGGTGAGTGCCCGCGGAGGGACCGGACGGGCCTCGGAGGCCGCGCACCCGGTCAGCGTGGCCACGGCGGCGAGTGCCGCCGCGGCGAGACAGCCGTTGAACTTCACGCGACGCAGACTGGCGGAGGAATGTGAAGGTCCTGTTTGCTCGCTGTCAACGACCTGTCTTGGTCACATAACCTCGTCCCGATGTGCGCATATGTGCTGGTTGCAGAGGACGACGTGAAGCAGGCCGAGCTGGTCCGCCGCTATCTGGAGCGGGAGGGCCACTCGGTGCTCGTCGTGCATGACGGGCGGGCCGCGATCGACGAGGCCCGCGGGCGCGAGCCCGACCTCGTGGTGCTCGACGTGATGATGCCGAAGGCCGACGGCCTCGACGTCTGCCGTGTCATCCGCGCGGAGTCGGACGTCCCCGTGCTCATGCTGACCGCCCGCACCACGGAGGACGACCTGCTGATCGGCCTTGACCTGGGGGCCGACGACTACGTCACCAAGCCCTACAGCCCGCGGGAGCTGATGGCCAGGGTCCGCACGCTCCTGCGGCGGGCGCGGCGTTCCCGGGACGCCGAGGTCCCCGAGGAGACGCTGAAGGTCGGCGATCTCCTGGTCGACCCCGCACGCCACCTGGTCAGCGTCGCCGGCAGCCCGGTGGACTGCACGCCCGCCGAGTTCCGGATCCTGGAGACGCTCGCCGCCCAGCCGGAGCGGGTCTTCACCCGCGCGCAGCTCCTGGAGGAGGTCCACGGGTTCGACCGCTTCATCACCAGGCGCACGATCGACGTGCACATGCTGAACCTGCGCAAGAAGATCGAGTCCGACCCGCGCAGGCCGACCCGGATCCTGACCGTCTACGGGGTCGGCTACAAGCTGACCGACGGCTCGGGATGAGGGTCCGGCGGCACGGCCTGCTCACCCGGCTGCTGGCGAGCTCCGTCCTGGTGGCCGTCTGCTCGATCTCGGCGACCGCCTGGCTGACCAGCCAGAGCACCTCGGGCGCCATCCGTGAGGAGCAGGACCAGACCCTGGTCACCGACACACGCATCAACGACACCCTGCTCGGCTACGGCGCGACGCACGCGAGCTGGGACGGCGTCGGTCAGACGGTGCGTGACCTGGCCCGGAAGACGGGGCGCCGCATCGCGCTCACCACCGAGAGCGGCGAGCCGATCGCCGACTCCAGCGACACTCCCCTGCCCGCCAAGCCCTCGGTGGTCGTCGATCCGCTGCGGGTGGACGTGACTCTGGTGCCGGGAGCGGCCAAGGACCGCATCGACCCCCGGGCGGTCGGGCCGTTCAAGCTCGCCGCCGCGGAGCGGTCCCGGCTGAGGAAGGCCGCCAACGCGGGGGCGGCCTGCGCGCGCCGCAACGGGCAGGAGGCCGACGTCGTCCTCTCCCCGTCCGGGCGTCCCTCCGTCGAGATCCCCAGCAAGAGCACCTATGTGGTCTCCGCGTGCGCGCTGAGGACGCTGGAGAGTCCCACCGCGACCGAACGCAAGGCGCTGCGCCAGCTCAACCACCTGCTCAACCGGTGTCTGTCGGGGCAGAACAAGTCCGAGGTGACCCTCGCCCTCGACCTGTCCTGGACGTTCAAGCCCGTCGCCCCCGCCCCCGCCCCCGCCCCTGTCCCCAGCCCGCGCGTCCTCGACCAGCAGCCCGTCTCCGCCTGCCTGGCGAGTGCCCGGCGCGAGCAGCTCAGGGCGTACGTCGCGCCCGCGGCCCTGCTCTACCTCGGCTCCTCGGCGCAGCAGCCCTCCACCGAGCTGACCTCGGCCGGGGTGGCGCGCATCGCGGGCACCGCGCTGCTCGTCCTGCTGCTCGCGATCACGGTGAGCTTCGTGATCTCCACCCGGCTGACCAGGCCGGTGCGGGCGCTCACCGAGGCGGCCCAGCGGATGCAGCGGGGTGACAGCTCCGCCCGTGTCGCGGTGACGGCCACCGGCGAGGTGGGCGAGCTGTCGGAGGCGTTCAACAGGATGTCGGAGCATCTGGAGCGGATGGAGGCACAGCGCAAGGCCATGGTCAGCGACGTCTCCCATGAGCTCCGCACTCCGCTGAGCAACCTGCGCGGCTGGATGGAGGCCGCCCAGGACGGCGTCGCGGAGCTGGACCCCGCGCTGATCGACTCGCTGGTGGAGGAGATCATGCAGCTCCAGCACATCGTCGACGACCTGCAGGAGCTGGCTCTCGCGGACGCGGGCAGGCTGCGGCTGCACCCCGAGCCGGTGAACGTGGCCGACCTGCTCGACCAGATCGCCACGGCGCACCGCGGCCGTGCCGACGCGGCCGGCCTCGCCCTGACGGCCGAGACCACCGGCGCCCCCGAACTCCTCGCCGATCCGGTACGGCTGCGCCAGGCCGTGGGGAACCTGGTGAGCAACGCCGTGCACTACACGCCGCCGGGCGGGCGGATCGCGCTACGGGGCCGTCTCGCGGACGGGCACGTCCTGATCGAGGTGGCCGACACCGGCGTCGGCATCGCTGCCGAGCACCTCCCCCACGTCTTCGACCGGTTCTGGCGGGAGGAGAAGTCACGGAACCGGCGGACCGGCGGCAGCGGGCTCGGCCTGGCCATCGTCCGCAACCTGGCCGAGGCCCACCACGGGACCGTGAGCGTCTCCAGCGTCCCGGGCGAGGGCGCCGTCTTCACGCTGCGGCTGCCGGTCGACCCGGGTCTGCCGGCATGAGCCGCTCCCGGCCCGACGGAATCCGCACCAGGCGCCCCGTGCCGACGGAGTCCATACCAGGCGTCCCGTGCCGGTGAAATCCACACCAATCACTCGGTACCGACGGAGTCCACACCAGGCGCCCCGTGCCGGTGAAACCCAGGCCAGTCGCCCGGCATCGGCGGAATCCGTACGGATCACTACCGGTCCCGCAAGATCCGCACGGACCGGCGGAAGTTTCTCTAAGATCGATTCCAGCAGGACGGCGACAGATCGGAAGACAGCGTGGATGATCAGGCTACGCCGGACGGGGTCGACCCGAACGTGCCCAATGTCGCCCGGATGTACGACTACTACCTGGGCGGCAAGGACAATTTCGCCGCCGACCGGGCCGCGGCCGAACAGATCCTGAAGCTCTTCCCCGCGACCCGCGACTCCGCGAGGGAGAACCGCGCGTTCCTCTCGCGTGCCGTACGCCATCTGGTCGGATCAGGCGTCCGGCAGATCGTGGACCTGGGCTCCGGGCTGCCCACGCAGGGCAACACCCACGAGATCGCGCACGCGGTCGCGCCCGGCACCCACGTGACCTACGTGGACTACGACCCCGTCGTGTGCGCGCACGGCCGGGCGCTCCTGGCGGGCGGCGACGACGTCACCATCCTGCAGGCCGACGTGCGCGATCCGGAGAAGCTGCTGGCCGAGCTGGACGGGCACGTCGACTTCGACCGGCCGGTGGCGTTCCTGATGCTGGCCCTGCTGCACTTCATCCCGGACGAGAGCGCCGAGGGCGCGGGCGCCCACGAGATCATCCGACGACTGCACGGGGCGAGCGCGCCGGGCAGCTACCTCGTTGTCAGCCATGCGATCGACGCCAAGCCGGACGCCACTCCGGAGGCCCTGGAGATCTACAACCAGGCCACCGCGGCGCTGAACCTGCGCACGCACGCGGAGATCACCCGCCTGTTCGACGGCTACGAGCTGGTCGAACCGGGCCTGGTGTTCCCCAAGGACTGGCGCCCCGCCGATCACCCACCGCTGATCGGCGACCAGGACACCTCGATCGGCTACGCCGGCGTGGGCCGCAAGCCCTGAACGCCGCCCTCCCCGCCGGGGCGGGACCAGCTCGCCGACCTTGACGGCCATCGGGCCCGCCGGACCGTGAACGACCTTGCCGGCCATCGGGCCCGCCCGGCCGTGGACGACCTTGACGGCCATCAGGCCCGCCGGACCGTGGCCGCCCCTCGCCGGTGTCCGGTCCTCGCCGAGCCGGCTGCCCAGGTCGACGGCCGGCTCCAGCCGTGGACGGAGGTCCGTACGGCGGGCAATCCGCGGCGACGACGGCTCCGAAGCATGTGAGACCCCGCCTGTTGCCGGCGGGTGAGGCTCGGGTGGTCTGGACGGCTCGTTCCGGACCGGCCCGGTGAACGGACGTGGCGGCGCGAGCTTGGAGGGGTGGCGCCGCCACGTCTGACCGGCCGGCGCGCCGCGGGTCACGCGGCGGGGTCCAGGGACCGGAGGAACCCGCCGACGGCCCGGGTGAAGCCCTCGGGGTCGCCGGTGTGGACGAAGTGGTCGGTCTCCAGCTCGACGAGGCGGGTGCCGGGGCGGCGTTCGATCATGGCGTGGGCCTGCTCGGCGGGGATGACCCCCTTGACGCCGCGTACCAGGAGGGCCGGGCAGGTGCTCGCCAGCCAGTCGTTCCAGTGGTCACCGTGGACGAGGTCCTCGGAGTCGACGATGTCCTGGGGGTGGAAGGGCAGGCGCCAGGTGCCGTCGGGGCTCTCCCGCAGGGCGTCGCCGAAGAAGGCGGCGGCCTGGCCGAGACCTTCGATCAGCGCCTCGCGGGTGGGGGCCTGGTAGGGCAGGGCGAGCACGAAGGCCAGCGGGTTGGTGCCGTCGAGCCCGAGTGAGGCCGCCCCTTCCGCGTTGACGAGGGCGCTGACCCGCTCGGGGTGGCGGGCGGCGAGCTGGTAGGCGTTGATGGCGCCGAGCGAGTGGCCCAGGACCACGGCCCGGTCGAGGCCGAGGTGGTCGAGCAGGGCGACGACGTCGGCGACGTAGCCCTCCCGGGAGTAGTCGGCCGCCCGGTCGGACTCGCCGTGGCCGCGCTGGTCGGGGGCGATGACCCGCCACTCGGGGGCCAGCGTGGCGGCCAGGGCGGCGAAGCTCGCCCCTTCGGACATGTGGCCGTGCAGGGCGACGAGGGGGCGGCCGGCTCCGCCGAAGTCGACGTAGGACAGGCGGCGGCCGTCGAGGTCCAGCTCGGCCCGGATGGGGGTGGTCGTCTGGAGGGTGTCGCCGCTGCTCATGTCTGTCTCCTCAGTGTCGTTCGGTGTCTCTTGCCTGCCCCGAACAGTACAGAGGATTTGGGCGCTTGCGCAATGCTTATGCCCAATTCGATCGCACAAGACATTTGTCTGAAAATCAGGCGGCGCGACTGCCAGGGCAAGTAGCATCCCGGGTATGGGAAATCGTGAGGATCTGCTCGCCGGCGCCAGGCGCTGCCTGGAGGAGAAGGGGTGGGCGCGGACGACCGTCCGTGACATCTCCGCCGCCTCCGGAGGGGTCAGCATGGCCGCCATCGGCTACCACTTCGGCTCCCGAGAGGCGCTGCTGAACGCGGCGCTCATCCAGGCGATCGACGAGTGGGGCGCCGAGACCGGGCGCACGCTGGCCGCCTACGGCGACCCCGCCTCCACTCCCGCCGAGCAGTACGAGGCCATGTGGACGCGGATCATCGAGTCGTTCAGCGAGCACCGCAAGCTCTGGCTCGCCACCGTCGAGGCGCTTCTGCAGGCCGAGCACTCCCCCGACCTGCGGCAGTATCTGGCCGGCGCCCAGAAGGAGGGGCGCCGGGGGCTGGCGGCGACGCTGCTGGGCACCCCGGAGGAGGAGCTCCCCGACCCCACGACGCGCACCGTCGGCTCGGTACAGCTGGCGCTGTTCTCCGGCGTGATGCTGCAGTGGCTGACCGACCCCGGGCAGTCACCCTCCGGACCCGAGGTGCTGCAGGGCCTGCGCGCCATCGTGGCCGGCCTCGGGCCGGCCACGGGCACCGGGGACCCGGCGGCCGGACCCGCTCAGCCGGCTCCGGGGACGACGACGTTCTTCTCCTTGAAGTCGTAGCCGTTCTTCAGGGCGTCCTGCTTCAGGCTGTCGAAGGCGTTCTTGCTGACATCGAGGTCGGCCTCCGTGGCGGTGCCGTTCTTCAGCTTGTCGGTGAGGCTGGTGAAGCTGTCGCTGACCGTCTGGACGCCCTTGCACAGCGTCGGGCTGGCCATGGCGAACTTCTTGGCGACCTTCAGCTCGTGGAGGGCGAACAGGCCGGCCACGGCCGCCTTCACGAAAGTGCGCTTGCGCTTCTCCGCCCCGGCCTTGAAGCCCCCGCTCCGCAGCGGCCGGTAGATGTAACGGTAGAACGCCCCCAGCGCGAGGCCGGCGTGCAGCGCGAAGCGCGTCTTGGCGAACCGCCTGGTGTTGCCCGTGGTCGGGCACTCCTCGTCGAGGCTCCCCTGGGCGCCCGCCGGCGGGGTGCTCGCGGCCGCCGGGGGCGCGGCCCCCGCACCCTGGGGGGCCGGGTCGGCCGGCCGGACACCGCCACAGCCGCCGATCAGCGTCACCGCCAGCATCACCGCCACCGGGAGGGTGGCGGACCGAGCTCTCCTTATAGCCATTTCATCCCCCACGGAACCTTCATGGCGCTACGACCTGCACTCTCTCCTTTTTTCACTCCGTAGTCCAGTGAACACACTCGGTGATGACGCAGGGTTGGCCGCCGGACCCCGGGCGCCGCTGTCACCCGGGGGCACTACCGTTACAGGGCCGGTCCTCCCCCTCGACGGCTCCGAAGGGGCCCGGAGCCGGTGACCTCCTCCGCCCCGGCACGGAAGGCACGACGAGTGATGGCTGAGCGCAAGTACGGCGTGCCCGCACCCGAGACCCTGACCACCATCCGGTCGCAGGACTGGGACAGCGAGGACCTGTCGGGCCGGCGCCACGACCGGGTCGCCTTCCTCGACGTGGACATGACCGAGACGTCGAGCCACGGCGCGGTCTTCCACGAGTGCACCTTCACGGGGGTCCGGTTCAACGCGTCCACGCACTCCGACACCGCTTTCACGAACTGCACCTTCAAGCGGTGCACGTTCTTCGACGCCACCTTCACCGGCTGCAAGTTCGTCGGCAGCCTGTTCGACGGCTGCACCTTCGACCTTCTCAAGGTCGAAGGCGGTGACTGGTCGTTCGTCGGGCTGCCCGGAGCCGGACTGCGCAGCGCCTCGTTCAACGACGTGCGGATGCGCGAGGCCGACCTCACGGGCGCGCGCGGCGAGGGGGTCACGCTCCGGGGCGTCGACCTGTCCGGCGCCTGGCTGCACAGCGCCGACCTCTCCCGGAGCGACCTGCGGGGCAGCGACCTGTCCTCCCTGGACCCGTCCGTCGTCAAGCTGAAGGACGCGGTGATCGACATCCGGCAGGCCGTCACGATCGCCACCGCGCTCGGCCTGCAGGTGCGCTCCGACTGAGCCGGCCCCGGGCGGCGCCCCGCCCACCCCCGCACCGGCAGCCGGGCCCGCCGCGCGGGGAGCTACCGGACGGGGGTCACCTCGGGATACTCGGACGTCCCCCCGCGCAGCAGCCGCCGCGGCCGGTGCTTGAGGCTCTGGTCGAAGAACGCGGTGAGATAGGCCCGCTGGGCGGCGACGCTCCGGCCGGGGTCGACGGTGCCGATCCGCTGGGCCCTGACCTCCGGCACGACCTCAAGCTCCTCATCCAGCTCCGGCAGGAACGCCTGGACGTCGGTGAAGCTGTAGTGCATCGCCCCGGGCATCGACAGGTCCAGCTTCCAGCCGGTCGACCTCTCCCAGAAGGACGTCCAGGCGGGGGCGGTCAGATGGTCCCTGATCCGCCCGTCCGCGGTGCTGCCGGGCGAGCCCATCAGCAGGAACGGCCGGTCGACCCCTTCGGTGGCCGCGGGGCTGGGGGCCTCGCCGCCGACGTCGTAGGCGAGCCAGCCGTCCAGATCGGCCCCGGCGTCCACCCGCCGGTCGGCGTGCATCGCCTCGGCCGCGGTGTCGCCGCCGTAGGAGTGGCCGAACACCCCGACCCTCGACAGGTCCATCGCTGGGGCGAGCCCCTTCACGGACGGGAGCCGGTCCAGGACGGTCCGGATGTCCTCGCGCCGGGTCTCCAGGGCCTGACGCATGCGCGTGAGCCGGTCCCCCTGCGGCGGTCTGGCCAGCTCCAGCCTGCCGCCGGGGAACTCCACCGCCGGAGCCTCGTAGGTGTGGTCCACGGTCACCACGACGTATCCCCGGCTGGCCAGCTCCTCCACCGTCGAGGTGCCGAGCGTGCGCGGCACGCCGTACCCGGGCGAGTAGATCACCACCGGCCAGCGCCCCTTGGCGGGCGCGTCCTGGCGGGCGTGCGTGGTGACCGCGCCCCAGTCGACCTGGCCCGGCCTCAGGCCCAGCGCGGGCGCGCCGCCGTCGAAGTAGGCGGCGGCCTTCGGGGTCATGTACGGCGCTCGCGGCCCCTTCCCCGGCCGGGCCGGGTACCACACGCTGATCATCAGCTCTCGCGACCGGGCCTTGTCCACCAGGTGGACCTCTGTCGTCCCGAGGGCGTGCGGCCCGGTGGGCGGGGGCAGCTCGAAGGTGATCTTGGGGCTCTCGGGCACGGTGCCGGCGTGGGCCACGGCCGGGACCGCCAGGAGGGCGGCGGCGAGGAGGGCGGTCATCGTCTTTCGCATGAGCACCAATCTGGCCGCACGGGCCCCTGTGCCACCTCTGGCATCCGTCAGATCCCACCCCCGACTTCCGTCAGGGTCGCGCCCCGCCGGGCCGCCGTGCTGGGGCTGGACGCCGAGCTGCCGACGCCCCTCGCCGACCTGCCGGCGGAGGCCGTACCGGCCCTGCGGCACCGGCCCCGCCGCCGGCGGACAGCCGGGTCGGGGCTGGAGGAGGCGGGACCGGAGAAGACCGTCACCGGAGCCGACCGTCGCCGGAGCTGACGGTCACCTCACCTGCGGACCACTACGCTCGACATCATGTTCGACCAGCTTGCCTGCCACTGTCTCCTGTGCGTCGAGCGCGACATCGAGCTCGACGAGCTCGACCGCGACACGATGCGGCACGTCCAGGAGCGCGGGTGGGGCGTCATCATGATCCCGGAGGACGAGACCGGTCCCGGATGGGCGTTCACCGTCGGGCTGTGGCACACGCTCCGCTCGCCCGAGGCGGCGATGTTCGGGCTCCGGGTCGAGGTGCTGAAGGACTGCCTGAACACCCTGGCCGACAGGGTCGCCGCCGGTCACCGTCTCGTCGCGGACCAGGAACGGGACGACGTCATCAAGAACTACCCCGTCGTCACGAAGACCGTGGACACGAGCTGGTACCGCTCGCTGTTCGGCATGGCGCTGCACTTCTACCAGCAGCCGCCGCTGCCCTTCATGGAGATCGTCTGGCCCGACGCCGGGGGCCGGTATCCCTGGGACCCCGCCGCGGCGCCGAGACTGCGCGAGCTCCAGCCCGCGCTGTGGATCCCGAAGGACGACCACGCTCCAGGCCCGTGGACCGAGCTGCCGTGAGGCGTGTCCGGGGGCGCCCGGCATCCGGGGCACCCGACAGGTGTCCGCCGCGCCCCGCATGACACCCTGTCTCGGTCGATCAACACCAAAACGGGACACAGCGAGCAATGACCGATCAGGATACGGCCGACCGGGGCAGCGTCATCGACCTGCTGCAGCGCATCGGCTCGGTGGTGCTCCCCGTGGGCATCGCGCTCTACGCCCTGCTCTACCTCGGCATCCAGCAGGTGTACGGAGTCTTCAACATCAGCCCCGAACAGGCGGGCATCGACCAGGCGACCATGTTCGGCCGCCTCGTCGGGTGTCTCATCCTGCTGGCCCTGGCGGGCGCGCTGGTCCTGGGCGCGCTGGTGGCGGTCGGCTGGCTGGTGGACAGGGCCGCCCGGGGCCACGTGTCCAGGCTGGCCCGCGCCGTACGGGAACGGCCCTGGGCGGCGGCCGCCCTCGGCGCGGTGTGGTGCGGCGGGACATACTGGGGCTTCCTCGGCTATCTCGGCCTCGCCGAGGGGGTGGGGCCCGCCACGGTCGTGCTGGTGGCGACGGGGATCGGGGTCGTCGCCTTCGTCGTGCCCTTCCGGCTGCTCCGGCGCCGCCCGACGGGCCGGGCCGGGATGCGGGTCGTGGTCGCCGCGTTCACCGGCATGGGGCTCGGCTTCGTGCTGATCGGGCAGATGGAGTCGGACGCGGTGCGGCTGGCCACCACGGGGCGGAGCAGCCTCGTGCTGACCCTGTCGGGCTTCCAGGACCAGTGGGTGCTCGCCACCCACCCGGGCAACGGCAAGCCCATGCGCGGGGGCGTGCCCCTGCTGCTGCTCGGTGAGCGCGAGGGGACCTACGCCTTCTACGACTGCGTCAGGCAGGAGACCTTCCGCCGTCCGACGGGCTCGACCGTGCTCCAGCAGATGGTGCTGGAGCCCGACCACGACGAGGGCTTCACCTGCGACTCTCTCGTCCCCTCCGGATCCACCTCCGCCGAGCCCCGCGCGACCCCCATCCTCACCGGACCCTCCTCCGCCGAACCTCGCACGACCCCCATCCCCTCCGGATCCACCTCCGCCGAGCCCCGCGCGACCCCCATCCCCACCGGCCCGGCCCCCGCCCGGACCGCTCCCGCCAGACCCCGCGCGACCCCCCGTCCCACCGGCCCCCGCCCCACCCGCCCGGCCCCCACCGAGGCCGCCGGCGGTCACCGGGGTGGAACGGGAGAGCGCTCCATATCCGTAAGTGATTGATGGGGCACGGATCGTTATTTACGATCACGGCATGGACATCCCCACCGAACCGATCGGCAGCATCCCCCGTCCTCCCGCTCTGCTGGCCGCGCTGACCGACCACGCCGCGGGCCGGATCGGCGACGCCGAGTTGGCCACGCAGCAGGCCGGAGCCGTCGCCGACACCATCGCGCGGCTGGAGCAGCTCGGCTGCCCGGTCCTCGTCGACGGCGAGCAGTCCAAACCCAGTTTCGTCACCTATCCGATCGCCGGACTCGACGGCCTCAGCCCCGACGGGGCGGTCATTCCGTTCGCCGACGGGCACACCCGGCAACTGCCGTGCCTGACCTCCGGCCCGTTCCGCTACCGCGTCCACGCCTCGGAGTATCTGAAGCAGGCACAGCGCCACACCCGCCTGCCGGTCAAGCAGGCGGTCATCGCCCCGTCGGCGCTGAGCCTGCTCTACCCTGCCGACGGCATCGCCGACTACCCCCGCAAGGTCTTCCTGGACGACCTGCTCGCCGAGGCCGAGGCCGACATCCGCGGCTGCCTGGACGCGGGTGCGCACGCCGTACAGCTGGACTTCACCGAGGGACGGCTGTCGCTCAAGCTCGACCCCAGCGGCGGGCTGCTGGATGACTTCATCACCCTCAACAACCAACTCCTGGAGCGCTTCAGCGCGGCCGAGCGGGCCCGGATCGGCGTGCACACCTGTCCCGGCGGCGACCAGGACTCCACCCACAGCGCCGACGTCGACTACGCCGCGCTGCTGCCCAAGCTCCTCGCGCTGCGGGCCGGCAACTTCTACGTCCAGCTGGCCGGCGAGCCCGACCCGGACCGGGCGCTGGAGGTCATCGGCGCCCACCTGCGCCCCGGGACCAGGGTCTTCGTCGGGGTGACCGATCCGATCGACCCCCAGGTGGAGACTCCCGAGCAGGTGCGTGACCGGGTGCTGCGGGCGGCCCGCCACATCCCGGCCGAGCAGCTGGGCACCTGCGACGACTGCGGCTTCTCCCCCTTCGCCGACGACACCTCGACCTCCCGAGAGATCGCCTTCGCCAAGATCGACGCCCGGATACGGGGGACCGCGCTCGCCGCCGAGGCCCTGGGCGCCTGATACGGCCGGCCCCACGCGGGCCGCGCGCCGCCTTCCCCGCGAGGGGCTCGGCCTTCCCCGCGGGGGGCTCGGCCTTCCCCGCGGGGGTGGGCGGCGCGCGCTCCGCGCGGGGTCATCCGCTCTGGGGCTCCGCGACGGGCGAGGTGGTCGTGTAGCCGTAGGCGATGATCCGGTCGGCCGCCATCGCGTAGTCCGCCGCGTCGTCGGGAGCGATCGTGGCCAGGCCGTCGACGTAGCGGTTGAACATGCAGAACGCCGCCGCGATCAGCACCGTGTCATGGATCTCCACGTCCGTCGCGCCCTCCGCCCGGGCCGCGGCGATCTGCTCGTCGCCGACCCGCTGCCCGCTCTGCTGGACCGCGCCCGCGATGGCCAGCAGGGCCTTCAGCTTGGCCGAGATGGGCGCGCCGTCCGGATCGGCGCGCACCTGATCCACCAGCGCCATCCCCTCCGGCAGCTGCGCGGCGGCGAAGGCCGCGTGCGAGGAGGTGCAGAACCGGCACTGGTTCAGCCCCGACACGTAAGCCGCGATCAGTTCGCGCTCCCCGCGCGACAGGGTGCTCTCCCCGCGCAGCAGCACCTCGGCCAGGTCGTTCAGCGGGCGGGCCGTCTCCGGGCGGAACCTCAGCAGTCCGCGGATGCCCGGTTCGTCGGTGTTCAACGTGATGTGTGGCATGAACGCTCCTTCAGTGACCATGGCGGAGAGGTGCCCGCGCGGCCTCAATGGAAGATCACCTGGCAATCACCCACGATCGCCGCGCCACCGTCCGCCGTCAATGGCCGGTTCCTGCCACACCGCCACCGGCCGCACCGCCGCACCGTCACCCGCCGGACGCCGCGCCGCTGGACCTCCGGCGGACAGCGCCCGGGGCCGGGGCCGGCCCCGGCCCCGTCGCGGCTCAGCCGGGCTCGCCGAACCAGCGGCGGAGCGCGGCCCGGAGGGAGGCGGCGTCGCCGGGGGGACACCAGGCGACATAGCCGTCGGGCCGGATGAGCAGCGGCTCGCACTGGGCCGCCCGTACGGTGTCCACCCGGTCGGCCCACTCCGCCACGACGTCCGCCGGCCGCTCACCACCGCTCGCCGAGCCACCGCCCGAGCCGTTCCCCAGGCCACCGCCCGAGGCGTCCCCCAGGCCACTGTCCAGGCCACCGTCCAGGGGGCACAGGAACAGGGGCCGGCCCCGGTGGAGCAGCTCCACCAGGCTGACCGCGCCGTCCTCGGTCTTGAGCTCGGTGTCCGGGGCGAGCCGGCCGGCGCCGGGGTGGCCGACGTCGTAGGCCGTCCGGGTGCCGCTGATCATGCCGCTCAGGTGGTCGTTGACCTGCTCCAGCCGCATGAGCTCGGCGAACAGCTCCCGCAGCGGGTCGACCCGGGGGTCGGGGTCGGCCAGGGCGGTCTGCGCGCGGACGTTCCACAGGACCCGCGCCGCCACCGGGTGCCGCTCGCCGTGGTAGGTGTCGAGCAGCCCGTCGGGGGCCCATCCCCGCACCTGGGCGGCGAGCTTCCAGCCCAGGTTCATGGCGTCTTCCATGCCGGTGTTGAGCCCCTGCCCTCCCCAGGGGAAGTGCACGTGGGCGGCGTCCCCGGCGACGAGCACGCGCCCCCGGCGGTAGGTCTCCGCCTGGAGGGCCGCGTCGCCGTACCGGGTCAGGGTGCGCGGCTCGGCCATCCGGACCGGGTGGCCGGCGATGTGCTCCACCACACCGCGCAGCTCCTCCAGGGAGACCGGCGCCTGCCGGTCGGCGTGCGGGCCGCGGAAGTCGTAGGTGCTGATCCGGCTGTGGCCGTGCGTCCCGCCGCCCCAGACCATCAGCCAGCCTCTCGGGGTGCGGTGCCAGCCACCGGGGAGGGGGTCCAGCAGCCGGACATCGCCCATCAGCGCGGCGACGCCCGCCGGAGTGCCGGTGAACGCGATGCCCGCGAGCCTGCGCACGGCGCTGCGGGCGCCGTCGGCGCCGACCACGTAGCGGGCGGCCAGCTCGTACGGCCCGGCCGGCCCCTCCACGGTCAGCGTGACGCGGTCGGCGTCCTGGGTGAGGCCGACGACCTCGTGTCCCCGCCGGATCTCCGCGCCCAGGTCGGCGGCGCGGTCGGCGAACACCTGCTCGGCCCACGCCTGCGGGCTGCCGACGATGCTGGGCCCCTCTCCGGCCACCGCGCCGAGGTCCAGTTCGAACATGCCGGAGAAATGGAAGCGCACGCCGCCGTAGGAGGATCTTCCCACCTCGTCGAGCAGGCCCCGGCGGTTCAGGCTCTGGGCGGTCCTGGCGTGCAGCGTGCCGGCCTTGGACTCCCCCGTGGGGGTGGGGAGCCGCTCCAGGACCACCGGTCGGACGCCCTGGAGGGCGAGCTCGGCCGCGAGCAGCATGCCGACCGGGCCACCGCCGGCCACCGCGACGTCGAAGCTCGGAACGTCGGAACTCATGGGGATCTCCTCAGGCGTCCACGCGCGCGGGCCGGGACTCTGCCGCCTCGCGACGTTGGAAGGTCAGGGCCAGGAAGGCGCTCAGCAGGATACCCGCGGCGGCGACGTAGATCGCGGCCCGCAGGCCGCCGGTGATCTCGCCGAGCAGGGCCTCGCCCGCCAGGCCGGTGACGTCCTGGCCGGCGACCGCGACGAGCACGGCCAGGCCGAGCGCGGTCCCGACCTGCAGGGCGGTGGACGCCATGCCGGAGGCGACCCCCTGCTCTCCGGCGGCGACCCCGGAGGCGGCGGCGATCCACATCCCGGTCCAGGTCAGGCCCTGCCCGAGCCCCATGACGACGATGCCGGGCAGCACGTTCCAGTAGGAGCCGCCCGCGCTCATGCCCGTGGCGAGCAGGGCGGTGCCGGCGGCGCCGGCGACGATGCCGGTGAGCAGGGTCAGGCGCATCCCGGCCCGGGTGGCCATCCGCTCGCCGATCTGGGTGCCGGCGGCGATCATGAGGGACGGCACGAGGAAGGCCGCCCCGGTCACGAGCGGGCTGTAGCCGTGGACGCTCTGGAAGTAGAGGGTCAGGAAGTACGGCAGGGCGTTGAACGTGGCCCCGAAGAGCAGGGTGATGGCCATCGATCCGCTCAGGCTGCGGTTGCCCAGCAGGCGCAGCGGCATGAGCGGGTCACGGCTGCGGGCCTCGATGACGAGGAAGGCCGCCAGCAGCACGGCGGCGAGGGCGAAGCCCGCCAGGATGACCGGCGAGGTCCAGCCGGACTCGGGGCCCTGGATGAGCGCGAAGGCCAGCAGGGTGACCCCGGCGGTGACGGTCACCGCGCCGGGCAGGTCGAAGCTGCGGCCCCGCTGTCGCGCGCCGTCGGCGGGGATGAGCGTGTAGGCGAGCAGCGCGGCGCCGCCGGCGAGCGGGACGTTGACGTAGAAGACCGCCTCCCAGCCGAAGGAGTCGGTCAGCACCCCGCCCAGCAGCGCCCCCAGGGACAGCCCGCTGGCCCCGGCGCCGCTCCAGATCGCCAGCGCCCGGTTCCGTTCGGGGCCTTCGGCGAAGAGGGTGTTGACCAGCGACAGGGTGGCGGGGAAGAGCAGCGCACCGCCGAGCCCCTGTACCGCGCGGGCGGCGACCAGCAGGCCGGAGCTCTCGGCGAGCCCGCCGACCAGCGAGGAGACCGCGTACAGCAGCAGGGCCGTGACGAACAGGCGCCGGCGTCCCAGCAGGTCGGCCGCCCGTCCGCCGAGCAGCAGGAAGCCTCCGTAGGTGACCGCGTACGCGCTGGTCACCCACTGCAGGGTGTGGGCGGAGAAGCCGAGGTCCCGGCCGATCTCGGGGAGGGCGACGAAGACGATGTTGAAGTCGAGCGAGGTGATGAGCTGGGCGAAGGCCAGCAGGGCCAGGGTCCGGCCGACATGGCGGCGCCGGGTGAGCGGCTGGGACGGGGAGGGGGACGGCATGGCCACCTTCACATTGTTCGGGAAATACGAACAGTTGGACAGTTCGGGATACTCGTACAGAGCAGGTCGCGCCGTCAAGTTCGACTCTTCCGTACAATCGCCCTATGACCGCCCTTCACCCGTCCAGCGAGCAGTTTCAGCTCGAAGCGGTGCTGGCCGCGCTCGGCCACCCGATCCGGGCGTCGATCGTGCGGGCCCTGTCCTCCGGCGAGGAGAGGTTCTGCGGCGCGATAGTCCCCGACGTGCCCAAATCGACCCTCACCCACCACTGGCGGGTGCTGCGCGAGAGCGGCGTCATCCGGCAGCGCCCCTCCGGCCGCAAGCTCTACATCACCCTCCGCCGCGACGACCTCGACACCCGCTTCCCCGGCCTCCTCGACCTGCTCCTGTCCGACGAGACCTTCGGCAGGACGGCCTGGCACGCCGCCTCCACCGGCTGAGCGCCCGCCACCGTCCCGACAGCCGGCGGAGAACCGTGAGACAGTCAGAAAAAAGGGGTGAAACAGAAGCGCGGGTCCGGACAGGTGTAGGTGACGAGTCCCCTCCGGAAGGCAACAGCGTGGGCCCCCCTGACCCGAAGCAGCGCTTCGAGGAGATCTACAACGCGCACTACCCGGATCTCCTCGCCTACGTACGGCGGCGCACCGGCTCCCCCGACGACGCGGCGGACGCCATCGCCGAGACCTTCACCACGGCCTGGCGCCGGATGGGCGACATCCCCGACGGGCATGACGCGCGGCTCTGGCTGTACGGCGTGGCCCGGCGGGTCCTGTCCAACCGGCGGCGGGAGGAGAACCGGCGGACCGCGCTGGCCGTACGGCTCCGCGCGGAGCTGGCCGTCTGGGCCGAGAGGACCGTGGAGGAGGATCCCGACGGCGTCCGCCGGGCCTTCATGCGCCTGAGCCCCGACGACCGGGAGCTGCTCTCCCTGGTCAGCTGGGAGGGGCTGAGCAGCCAGGAGATCGCCAAGGTGCTGGGCTGCTCGCGCGGCGCGGCCCGGCTGCGGCTGCACCGGGCCCGCAGACGGCTCGCCAGGGAGCTGGACTCCGGGGGGTTCGACATGGCCAGATACGGCTCGCGCGCGGTCGCGCTGGCGAAGGGACAGCTGTGATGAACGACGTCGACCGCCTCGTCGCCGGGATCGTCCCCGACCCCGGCCCCGGCATGACCCCCGGCGCCAGGGAGCTGTTCGACGAGATCACGGCGGTCCCGGCCGTCGCGCCCGGGAGGCGGTGGCCGCGCCTGACCTCCGCCCGTCCCGCCGTGCGCGGACGCTCTCAAGGACGGTGGAACCGCCGGTGGTTGAGCGTGCCGGCGGTCGCCGGACTCGCCGCCGCGGCCATGATCACGGGCTGGGTGCTCCCCGGTGGCTACGGCACGGCTCCGGCCTCCGCCTCCCTCGACATCAAGCGGGCGGGCGGCTACTACGTCATCACGGTCAAGGACCTCTACGCCGACCCGAAGATGTACGAACGCGAGCTCAACGCCCGTGGCCTCGACATCAGGCTCCTGCTCGAACCGACCTCTCCGAGCATCGCCGGCCGGATGTTCGTGATGAGCGGGGGGATCGAGGGGCTCCGGCAGGGGCGGACCGTACCCGAGCAAGACTCCATCAGGACCATCGAGGCTCCGGGGCCCTGCAGCCGGTTCGGGGGCTGCCCGATCGGCCTGAGGGTCCCGGTGGGCTTCAAGGCGAGAGGCGAGATCCTCCTCGGCCGTGTCGCCCGTCCCGGCGAGCGCTACACGATGCCGCCCAGCATCGACATGCCCGGCGAGCCGCTCCACTGTGTCGACTACGTCAACAAGACCGTCGACAAGGTGCGGGCGATGCTCCGGCAACGCGGTGTGGAGCCGGAGTTCACCCACTACGGCGCCAGGAAGGGCGAGAAATTCTCGATGCCGGGCGGCTGGTACGTCCACGACGGCGTGATGAGCGCGGCGGGCGAGGCGCTCCTCCTGGCCGGCCCCACGGCGAACGACGCCCCCCGGCCCAGGAGAGCCTCCTGCCCCAGGGGTTCCTGACCCCGGGCGGTAAGGGTCCCCGCCCTCGGGCCGTGTCCTCTGCCGACCGGGCCGTGTTTTCTGCCCGGCCAGGCCCGGCACCCGGTGAGCGCGTCCGGGCCGCACCCTTGACGGCACGCCTCCGGGCCGCACCCTTGACGGCACGCCTCCGGGCCGCGCCCCTGACCGCACGCCTCCGGCTCCGGCACGCTCCGCCGCCCGCGCCCCTCCGACCGCCTTTCCGGCCCGCGTGACCTGAGCGGTCGCCCCTCACCCGCCACGAGCTTCCAGGCGCGGCGAGCGGGGAGGCCCGGCCGCCGGAGCCGCCCCATGCGCCATGCGCTCTCCTCCGCATGCGCGTTCCCCCGCCACGCCGCGTGCTCTCCTCCGCATGCGCCGACTCCCCCGCCACGCCGCGTGCTCTCCTCCGCGCGCGGTTCCCCTCCACGCCATGCGTTCTCCTCCGCATGCGCCGACCTACACGACGACGATCGGATCCGGCGTGCTCACAGACCTCCACCCGGCGGCCACCTCCCGGACCCGCCGCGCCCTCGGCGGCCACCGCCTGTTCGCCGTGGTCCTCGCGCTGGCCGCGGCCCTGCGCGTGGTGACGATGCTCGGCTACCGCCCGGCCCAGCTCTACTGGTACGACTCCTTCACCTATCTGGACACCGCCGTCCACCTCAGGCCCTCGGCCACCTTCCACCCGATCGGCTACCCGCTCCTGCTGCGGGCCCTGTGGCCCTTCCACAGCGTCGAGGTGATCGCGGCCGTCCAGCACGCCATGGGCCTCGGGACCGGACTGCTGATCTACGCCCTGCTCCGCCGCAGGTCGCTGCCCGCCTGGGGCGCGGCGCTCGCCACCGTGCCCGTCCTGTTCGACGCCTCGTTCCTGCGGCTCGAACACGCCGTCCTGTCGGACACGCAGTTCGTCTTCCTGGTCGTCGCCGGGCTCACCGCCCTGATGTGGTCGCCGGGGCTGTCGACACGGGCCGCCACGGGGGCGGGCCTGCTGTTCGCGGCGGCCGCGCTCACCAGGACGATCGCGCTGCCCCTGCTCGTCCTGGTCCTGCTCCTGCTGGCCGTACGGCGGGTCGGATGGCGGCCCCTGGTGGCCACGGCGCTCGCCGGGACGCTGCCGCTGGCCGCCTACGCGGGGTGGTACGACCACCACCACGGCAGGTTCGCCCTCAGCGGCGCCGACGGGGTCGCGCTGTGGGCGCGCACGATGACCTTCGCCGACTGCTCGGTCGTCAAACCGCCGCCGGACCAGGCGAAACTCTGCCCCAACGGGACGGTCGTGGACGCGGCCTCGGAGTATGTCTGGGCCCCCGGCGCCTCGCTCAACAGACTCCCCGGCGACCGGTTCGGCCACAACGAGCTCGCCCGCTCCTTCGCGCTGCGCGCCATCGCGGCCCAGCCGTTCGACTACCTCCGCGAGGTGGCGGAGGACACCGCGCTCGCCTTCGCCTGGACCCCGGTGGCCCATCCCAGGCGGGTCACCCCGGCCTTCGGCTTCGCGCACGGGAGCTGGTCGCTGCCCGGCCATGCCCTGATCGGCGAGGTTCGCCGGGAGTACGACCCGGGCATCCGCGGCCTGTACTCGGTCCGGCCGTACGCGGACCTCCTGGTCGCCTACCAGTACCCGGCCTACCTGCGCGGCCCGCTGCTCGGCGCGATCCTGCTGCTGGGCGCGGCCGGCGCGGTGCTGCGGCGCCGTACCGTGCTGCTGCCCTGGGCGGTCGCGGTCGGTCTGCTGGTGGGTCCGGTGGCGGTGCTGGACTTCGACCACCGCTACGTCCTGCCGGTGGTCCCGGTCGCCTGCCTGGCCGCCGCGCTGGCTATTCGAGAGCTCGTACGGCCGACGCCTCCTGCGTCTCGGGCTCGGCGAGCACGGTCCGCGGGATGAGCACGACCGCCGTCGTCCCCCCGAAGGGGGAACGGCTCAGGGTGACCTTGATGCCGTGGCGGGCGGCGAGCTGGCTCACCACGAACAGGCCGAGCTGCTCGCTGTCGGCCACGTCGAACTCGGGCGGGGTGGCGAGACGTTCGTTGATCCCCTCGCGCTCCATGTCCTGCAGGCCGAGGCCCCGGTCCTCGATCTCGAGGACGTAGCCCCGCCCGACGGTCTCCCCCCGGACGTTCACCGGGGTGGTCGGCGGCGAGAAGACGGTCGCGTTCTCCAGCAGCTCGGCCAGCAGGTGGGTGACGTCGGCGGTGGCGGAGCCGGTCAGCCTGGCCTCCGGCAGCGGCGGGACGACGATCCGCTGGTAGTCCTCGACCTCGGCCACGGCCGCGCGGACCACGTCCATCAGGGAGACCGGGGTGCGCCAGGTGCGGCCGGCCGTGGCTCCGGAGAGGATGACCAGGCCCTCCGACTGCCGCCGCATGCGGGTGGTGAGGTGGTCCAGCCGGTAGAGGTCCTCCAGCGCCTCCGGCTGGGTGGTCTTGCGCTGCATGGAGTCGAGCTGGACGAGCTGGCGCTGGACCAGCGACTGGTTGCGCCGGGCCAGGTTGCGGAAGACCCGGTTGAACCCCTGGCGGAGCCGGGCCTCGCCCACGGCGGCCTCGACGGCCGTGCGCTGCACGGTGGAGAACGCCCGGCCGACGTCGGTGATCTCCAGGGTGGTCCCGGTCGTGGGGATGGGCGGCGCCTCGGTCTCCACGTTCACGGACTCGCCCTTGCGGAGCCGCTCGACGACCTGCGGCAGCCGCGCCTCGGCCAGGTCCAGGGCCGCCAGGCGCAGGCTGCCCAGCTCCTCGGCGAGCCCCCGGCCGAGCCTGGCCGACAGGATCATCGCGCCCAGGATCGCGGCGAGGCCGAGGCCGCCGGCAATAATGATCTTCGCGATGATGCCGCCCGCGGCGTCGTCGGCGCGGTCGTTCAACAGCTTGGCCCGGGTGATCAGGAGCTGGTCCATCTCGCCGCCGACCTCGGCGGCGGCGGCCTGCCAGGAACCCCGGTCCCGGGGGAGCCGCGAAGTCTCGATGATCTGCTTTTCGAACTCGGTGATCCGCCCGTGGCGGGGGGAGCTGAGAAGCTCCTCGAAGGGGCCGCGCAGCTCACCGTCCAGCACCGCCATGCCCTCGCTGAACAGCAGCCACCGGTTCGGCGCGATCACCTCGATCGCCTCGTACTCGTCGTGGGTCAGCGCGCCGGCGAGGACGGCGCTGGAGATCAGCGAGTCCTCCCTGGACATGAGGTCGCGGGCGTGCGCGATCCGCTGGAGCCCGATGGCCTGCTGGTAGAGCCCGATCTCCGGCACGGTGACGAGCTTGTCCTGGAGCCGGTAGATCGTGTCGGTGATGCGGCTGAACGCCTGGACGGCCTGGAGCCGGCTGGAGACGCGCCCGTCGACGTCCCGGCGGATGGCGCGCAGCCTGCCCACCTCGCCCATGACCTGCTTGATCGACGCGTCCAGCTCCGGCCCGATGATCGAGGTGGCCTCCAGCGAGGTGACCCGCGTGCGGAATTCGCTGACCGCCTTGTCCGTCCGCTCCCGGACCTCGGAGAGCTCCTCGGGCTGGGAGCCGGACTTGCTCAGCGCCGCGGCCGAGAACTTGCGCTCGTTCTGCATCTCGGTGGTCAACGCGATGGCGGGCGCCGACACCCGGTCGTAGAGCGTGGTGGCCTGGCGCAGCTCGAAGAGGTCACCGACGAGATAGCCGGTGACGAACGTCCAGAGTGCGATGAGCGCCACGATCGGGAGGCTGAGCAACGCATACAGCTTGAAGCGAATGGTCCGGGTTGCCATGACTCATGCCTGCCATATCGACGACCGCAATACCGACAAATAGTGCGAAAGATCGGAGATTAACATCCAACGGTGGCCGCTGTCCGCTGATCCCAGATCAGCTCGCCTCCGACGGCCGTCGCGACGCAGCGTCCCGGCCCCTCCTCGATCAGCGTCCGGTACGGCTCCCGCGCCGGGGAGACGTCGAAGACCGCGAAGTCGGCCGGTCCGCCGGGGGCGAGCCCCCCGGCGATCCCCAGGGCTCGGGCCCCGCCCAGCGTCGCGGCCTCGACCAGCCGCCGGTCCAGGTCACCGGCCCGGTAGCCCTGCCGTGTCGCGAGATCGCGCAGCAGCGCCACGTCCTCCAGCAGGTCCAGCGACGGCGAGGAGGACAGGGAGTCGGTGCCGACCGCGATGGGGTTGCCCTCGGCCAGCAGCGCGGCCACGTCCGGGGCCCGCGTGCCGACCGTCCGGTTGGAGCGGGGGCAGAGCGCGACGGCGGTGCCGCGCGCGCGGAGCAGGGCGCGGTCGGCGGCGTCGAGGTGGACGCCGTGCGCGACGTGGCACTCGGGTCCGAGGACGCCGAGCCCGTCCAGGAACGCGGTGGGCCCGAGGCCGGTGCCGCCCTCGCGCAGGATGGCGAAGTCGAACTCCAGCTCCCTGACCATCTGGGCCAGCGGCCCGGTGCCCGAGACCGTGTACTCCCGCTCGTGCGCGCCCTCGGCCAGATGGACGTGCCGGCGCAGTCCCCGGGCGCGGGCCAGCCCGGCCACCTCCCGCAGCGCCCCGGTGTCCAGCGTGTACGGCGCGTGCGGGGAGACGCCCATCGGCACCCCCGCCGCGTCGAGCATGGCCGCGAACCGCTCCCGCCCCGACTCCGCCCAGCTCGCGTCGGTGTCGCCGAGCGTCTCCAGGTACGGCAGGCCGCCCAGGCCGGCCTCCCGCAGCGCGGTGGCCGCGGGGAGGTCGGTGACGACGTCGGCCGCCGCGGTGGTCCCGGCGCGCAGCGCCTGCCGGGCGCCGTCGAGGGCACTGGCCGCCCAGTCGATCGCGGAGCCGTGGTAGACCTCGTCGAAGGCCGTGGACCACTCCTCGAAGGAGGCGTAGACGCGCTGCCCCACCTCGGCCATGTGCGTGTACTGCAGGTGGGTATGGGCGTTGACCAGCCCGGCGACGATCGTCCCCGGCCAGCGGGTCTCCTCCCGGCCCGGCCACGCGGCCAGGACCTCCGCGCGCGGGCCGAGCGCGACGACGCGGCCCCGCCGTACGGCCAGGGCCCCGCACAGGCTTCGGGCATGGCACGATCACTGGTAATCAAGGTGACCGCCGGCGAGGACGCACCCGAGC
>NZ_JBSFPS010000162.1:0-22499 GCF_053588315.1 Streptosporangium sp. NPDC003464
GTGGGACGGGGTTGTGCTTCATGCACTGGCTTTTAACACACTGTTGAGTTCTCAAGAAACGGACGCGTTCTCCGTCGTCCAGGCCATCCGGCCCGACTTCGGGGCGTTCCATTCCGCTTTTCCATCTTATCAGGCCCGCCCGGTCTGTGTCAAACTGTCGCTTTCCGCGTCAGCCGTTCCAGACCCGCCGAACCCGCTAGGATGTCGACCACTCCGCTTCCGGAGCAACCCTTCTAACTTACTCCGACATCCGGCTCTTGTCGAATCGGATCCCGCCGCGACGCACGCGTCCCAGCGAAGGGAGGTGGTCAGAAGGGGTTCCCGAGGCTCTGGCGATCTCCGCCTACCCCCTCGGGCCTGTGAACTCTATGTACGCCGTCCCCTTCCGTCAAATCGACGGCCGGCCACCCGGAGACGTGTTTTCCGCCCCATGGGTAGAGACCCGACATGACGGACCAACGACTGGTGCCCCGGGCACTCATCGGGCTGCTCTGCACCGCGAGTGCCGTGGTCACACTGGCCGGGATCAAAGAGGTCGGATCGATCATCGGCCCCGTGCTGCTGGCCCTCGTGCTCGTCCTCGCGGTCTCCCCGGTCAGGACCTGGCTCCAGAAGCGCGGCGCCCCCGGATGGACGCTGATCGCGGTCCCGCTCACCATCGTGCTGCTCCTGCTGTTGGGCATGGTGACGATCCTGACCATCGCGGTCGCGGAGACGGCCAACCTCGTCCCGGCCTACGGTCCGCAGTTCGACCAACTGCTCGCCGAGGCGCAGAAGCTGGCGGCGAGGTTCGGTATCGGCACCGAGCAGGTGAACCAGACGATCAAGTCGTTCGACCTGGGCAAGATCTTCGCGCTCGTCCAGGGGTTCGCCAGCGGACTGCTCGGCGTGTTCACCAGCCTCATCCTGATCGTCGTCCTGGTGCTGGCCATGTGCCTGGACGCGCGGTCCTTCTCCCGGGTCCTGGCCTCAGGCGCCGCCCACCGACCCAGGCTCGTCCAGGCGCTTGGGGACTTCGCCCACAAGACCCGCCGCTATCTCGTCGTCTCGACGGTGTTCGGTCTCATCTGCTCCGTCCTGGACGTGACCGCGCTCTGGCTGCTCGAGGTGCCCCTCCCGCTGCTGTGGGGGGTGCTGGCACTGATCACCAACTACATTCCGAACGTGGGCTTCGTCCTCGGGCTGATCCCGCCGGCCCTGCTCGGCCTGCTTGAGGGCGGCCCAAAAACGATGATCTTCGTGATCCTCTCCTACATGTTGATCAATTTCGTGATCCAGTCGCTCATCCAGCCCAAGTTCCTCGGCGACGCCGTCGGCCTGTCCACGACCATGACACTGCTGTCCCTGCTGGTGTGGGCGTTCGTGCTCGGCCCGCTGGGCGCGCTGCTCGCCATCCCCCTCAGCCTGCTGGTCCGGGCGCTGCTCATCGACAGCGATCCCGACGGAGAGTGGGCCGCGGCCCTCATCTCCGGAGAAGTCCCCGCCGGCGAGCGGCCATGACCGCTCCGGTCCGGTTGTCCACCTCCAGCTTCGCGTAGATGTGCACCAGATGGCTCTTCACCGTGGCCTCGCTGATGAACAGCTCCCGGGCGATCTGCCGGTTCGACAGCCCGTCTGCCACCAGGGCGACGATCTCGACCTCCCGAGGGGAGAGCGGCGCCTGCGGTGACCGCATCCGGGTCACCAGCCTGGCCGCGACCGGCGGGGCGAGGATGGTCTCCCCCCGCACCACCGCCCGGATGGCGTCGAGCAGGTTGTCGGTGGGGGCGTCCTTCAGCAGGTAGCCCGCCGCCCCCGCCTCGATGGCGGTGAAGATGTCGCCGTCGGTGTCATAGGTCGTCAGCACCAGCACCCGGGGCGGGCGTGGCAGCCGGCCGATCAGCCGGGTGCTCTCCGCGCCGGACATCCCGGCCCCCAGGCGCAGGTCCATCAGCACGACGTCCGCGCCGGGGGCCAGCCGTACGGCTTCCTCGCCCGTGGCGGCCTCACCGACCACGGCCATGTCGGCGGCCTGGTCGAAGACCGCGCGCAGGCCCTTGCGCACGACGGGGTGGTCGTCGACGAGCAGCAGGCGGATCACGGCACGGGGAGGGTGACGGCCAGGGCCGTACCGAGGCCGGGGGCGGACTCGACGGTGACCGCGCCGCCGAGTTCGGCGGCGCGGTCACGGATGAAGCCGAGACCGTTGCCCGACCTGGTCAGCGGGTCGAAGCCGCGCCCGTCGTCCACGATGTCCATCGCCACTTCGTCCTCCATGTAGGTCAGCGTGAGCGCGGCCCTGCCCGCCTCCGCGTGCCGGGAGACGTTGGCCAGCCCGCCCTGGGCGATCCTGAGCAGCGCGATCTCGGCCCGGCGGGGCAGCGTGTACGGCTCGCCGTCGAGTTGGAAGGCGGCCCCCTCGCGGGAGCAGAGGCGGCGCAGCGCCTCCTCCAGGGAGCCGTCCAGGCCCGGCGGCGTCAGGGCGTGGACGAAGCGGCGCGCCTCGGCGAGGTTGTCCTCGGCCGCGCGCATCGCCTCCCCCACGTATCCCGCCGGGTCCGGCGGGGCGGCGCGCAGCAGAAGGACGATGCTGGACAGGCCCTGGGCGAGGGTGTCGTGGATCTCCCTGGCCAGCCGCTGGCGTTCGGCGAGCACCCCGGCCTCGTGCTGGGTCTCGGCCAGCTCCGCGCGCGTGCGGGTGAGCTCGTCGATGAGATCGCGGCGGCGCTCGCTCTCCCGGTACAGGGCCGCGTATCCGGTGACCATGAGGGTGGCCGCCAGCGCGCCGATGACCGGGCCGACCACCTGGGCGGGGTTGAGCGGGGGGTCGTGCAGGGCGAGCGTGCCGACGCTGACCGCGGTGAGGGCGATCACGGCCGGGACGCCCGCGCGCAGCGGCAGCAGGTGCAGGCAGACGAAGAACAGCGGGAACGCCAGCCAG
This sequence comes from Streptosporangium sp. NPDC003464, assembly GCF_053588315.1. Lineage (NCBI taxonomy): Bacteria > Bacillati > Actinomycetota > Actinomycetes > Streptosporangiales > Streptosporangiaceae > Streptosporangium > Streptosporangium sp. NPDC003464. The sequence goes on from NZ_JBSFPS010000162.1 coordinate 2,921, forward strand.
ACGAAATCCATGGTGAGGAGGCCGAGCACCGTCCAGATCAGGATGACGGCCGCCAGCCAGAGCAGCGACGCCGTGCGGCGCCGGCCGAGGGCGAGGCCGGCCGCGTAGACGGCGCCGAGCAGGACGCCCCCGGCCAGGGCCGCCCACGATCCGGACAGGCGGATCAGGCCGATCGCGAGCAGCGCGTAGAACACGCCGTGCAGGCCGGACCTCAGCAGCCGCACCGCCGGAATCTCCATCTCCCCTCCCATATGTCCAGGTTAGAAGGGGCGCGAGGGGTGCTCGCATCCAACCTTCGGTTGATCCGCGGACCGATCGGAGGCGCGATGCCCCGGACGGGCGGGACCGGAGAGCCTGGCGGGTGTCAAGAGGCAACCGACCGGAGACCCACGTGTTCATCGCATTGAGAGACATCCGATCCGCCAAAGGACGGTTCACCCTCATGGGTGCCGTCGTGGCGCTCATCACCTTGCTCGTCGTCCTGCTGTCAGGACTCACCTCCGGGCTCGCCGGGGAGAACATCTCCGCCATCGAGAGCTTGAAGGGTGACCGGATCGCGTTCGGGGGCGAGGAGATCTCCTTCTCCGGCAGCACGGTCACCGCCGCGCAGTGGAAGGGTCTGGGCGGGCAACCGCTGGGGATCACGCAGACGCAGCTCACCCATGACGGCGCGGGCCAGGCGGTCGCGGTCTTCGGCTCGGAGTCCCTGGGCCCGGTACGGCAGGCGGACGGCGAGCTGGCCGTGCCGCCCGGCCTCGACCTGGCCCCGGGGGACACCGTGACGATCGGCGGCCGGCCGTACCGGGTCACCGCGATCGGCCCGGACCTCTCCTACGGCCACACTCCCGTGGTGTGGTCCACGCTCGCGGACTGGCAGCGCCTGGCGCACGCCGCGCCGGACACCGCGACCGTGGCCGTGCTGAGCGGTGACGCCCCCGGGCGGACGCTGGGCACGCGCCCCGTCACCAAGGAGGAGTCCCTGGCCGGGATCGGCTCCTACGCCTCCGAGAACGGCTCGCTGACGATGATGCGGGGTTTCCTGTTCGCCATCTCGGCGCTGGTCATCGGGGCGTTCTTCACCGTGTGGACGGTTCAGCGCCAGGGGGACATCGCCATCATGAAGGCGCTCGGCGCGTCGAGCGGCTACCTGATGCGCGACGCCCTGTCCCAGGCGCTGATCGTGCTGATGGTCGGCGGCGGGATCGGCGGGGCCGCCGGGCTCGGGATCGGGGCGCTCGCCGAACGGGTCATGCCGTTCGTGGTCGACGTCTCGACGACGCTCACGCCGGTACTGGCCATGATCGCCCTTGGGATGGCGGGGGCCGGGCTCGCCGTCCGCCGCATCACCTCCGTCGACCCGCTGATCGCCCTGGGGAGCGCCCGATGAGCCTGGAACTGACCGACCTGCGCCTCACCTACGCCGACGGCGACACCACGCTGGTCGCGCTCGACGATGTGTCCCTGACCGTGCGGCCCGGGGAGCTGGTCGCGGTGGTGGGGCCGTCGGGATCCGGCAAGTCCAGCCTGCTGGCCGTCGCCGGGACCCTGCTGCGGCCCGGCTCCGGCCGGGTCGTCATCGCCGGGACCGACGCCTCACGGCTCGGGGACAGGGAGCGTACGGCGCTGCGCAGGGAACGGATCGGCATCGTCTTCCAGCAGGCCAACCTGATCGCCTCGCTCACCGCGCTGGAGCAGCTGCGGGTCATGGACCACATGCGGGGTGGCAACTCCGGAAGGGCCGCCGACCTGCTGCGGACGGTGGGACTGGCCGGCAAGGAGAACCGGCGGCCGCACCAGCTCTCCGGGGGCGAGCGGCAGCGGGTCAACATCGCTCGCGCGCTGATGAGCGACCCGGCCGTGCTGCTGGTCGACGAGCCCACCTCCGCGCTGGACCACGCGCGCGGCACGGAGATCATGGGGCTGCTGGCGGAGCTGACCGAGGAGCGCGCGGTCGCGACCCTGCTGGTCACGCATGACGTCGCGCAGATCGGCCACGCGCACCGGGTCACGGAGATGGACGACGGCCGCCTGTCGGAGCGCCGGGTCGGTCTCCCGCCGGGGATCCCGGCACTACGGCCGGGGGTCCGGTAGCGGTCCCGGCCCCGCCGCCGGCGCGCACGCGGCGGCACGGTCGAGCAGCAGCGTGCGCTCACGTCCGTTCCGGGTGAGCGAGGCCGCGCGCTCGAACTCCGCGTGCGCCTCGTCGAGGCGGCCGAGCTTGGCCAGGAGGTCGCCGCGCACGCTCGGCAGGAGGTGGTAGTCCTTGAGAGACGGCTCGGCGGCCAGCTCGTCGACGAGCCGCAGGCCGGTGGCGGGGCCGAAGGCCATGGAGAGCGCCACCGCGCGGTTCAGCTCCACGACGGCGGAGGGGACGAGCCCGGCGAGCGCCTCGTACAGCGCCGCGATGCGCATCCAGTCGGTCTCCTCCGGGGTGTGCGCCCGGGCGTGGCAGGCGGCGATCGCGGCCTGCAGGCCGTAGGGGCCGAGGTCGCCGCCGAGCGCCTCGGCCCGCTGGAGCGCCGCCAGACCGCGGCGGATGAGGAGCCGGTCCCAGCGCGCGCGGTCCTGGTCGAGCAGGAGGACGGGCTCCCCGGACGGGCCGGTCCGGGCGGCCGAGCGCGACGCCTGGATCTCCATCAGCGCGACGAGGCCGTGGACCTCCGGCTCCTCCGGCATGAGCTCGGCCAGGACACGGCCGAGGCGGAGGGCGTCCTCGCAGAGCGCCGGCCGCATCCAGTCGTCACCGGCGGTCGCCGAGTAGCCCTCGTTGAACACCAGGTAGATGACCTCCAGCACGGACGACAGCCGGCCGGCGCGGTCGGCCCCCTGCGGGACCTCGAAGGGGACGCGCGCCTCGGCCAGGGTCCGCTTGGCGCGGACGACGCGCTGGGCGACGGTCGACTCGGGGACGAGGAACGCCCGTGCGATCTCCTCGGTCTTCAGGCCGCCGAGCATGCGGAGGGTGAGCGCGACGCGGGCCTGGGCGGACAGGACGGGGTGGCAGGCGGTGAACACCAGGCGCAGGAGGTCGTCCTCGATGTCGTCGTCGAAGGCCGCCTCGACGCCGGCCGCGGCCCCCTCCCCGCCGATCTCAAGCTCGTGGCCGAGCTCTTCGACCTTGCGTTCGAGCCGCTGCCGCCTGCGCAGGAGGTCGATCGCGCGGCGTTTCGCGACGGCCATGAGCCAGGCGCCCGGATTACCCGGGATGCCCTCCCGCGGCCACTGTTCGAGGGCGGCGACCAGCGCGTCCTGGGCGAGGTCCTCTGCGGTGCCGATGTCACGCACGATCCGCGCGAGACCGGCGATGAGCCGCGCCGATTCGATCCTCCAGACCGCGTCGATCGCACGGTCTGTCTCGGAAGCCGTCACGGCCACCAATCAGAGCAGTTCCCTCCGTACCACCGCAAGACGATCCGGGCGTCTGTCGACTTTGACAGCCGGGCGGGTCGGGCCGGCCGGGTCCGGCCGGCCCGGGTCCCGCCTGGCCTGGCCCCGCGTCTCAGTCCTGACCGAAGCCGAGGGCGAAGTCCTCCGGGCCGAGCAGCTTGCGGACCTCGGACTCGCCCTCCCAGCCCGCCCAGTGCTCCTGGTGGAGCCGGAGGAAGCGCGCCGCGAGCTCGACCGCCTCCTCCTTGGACTTCACCTGCACCAGCGCGTAGCTGGCGATCAGCTCCTTGGTCTCGGTGAAGGGGCCGTCGGTCGTGGTCAGCTTCCCTTCGGAGAGCCGGATCCGCGCGCCCGTCGCGCTCGGGGCGAGCCCGCCGGTGTCGAGCAGCACGCCGGCCTTGGCCATCTCCTCGCCGTGCTTGGCGATGGCGTCCATGAGCTCCTTGGGGGGAGCGCCCAGCGCGGAGTTCTCTTCGGTCTTGAGCAGCAGGATGTATCGCATCGTCGTGTCTCCTTCTGTGTCGGGTCCGGTGACCTGTGTCGGGTCCGGCGCCGGGCTCCCCGGCCCACTGGGACCCGGCGCTACTTACGCGTCGACCGAGAGACTTCCGGATCGACACGGCCGGTGGATTTTTTTCTGGAAATCTCCCCACGATTTTTCCGGCACCTCCCCGTGGCCCCCGCCACGGGCGGCCGGCGGAGCCGTACTCCCGGCGGGCGCCCCGCCCCGGTCCGGGCTCCGGGAGTGTCGGGACCCGGCCGGCCGTAGCCTGGGGGCATGTACCGCGAGTGGGCCCCGGATCCGGCGATCGCCGGGCGAGTGACCTGCCTCTGGACGTCGACGGCGGACTCGGCGACGACGAGCCTGGTGGTCCCCGACGGCTGCGTCGATCTCATCTGGGGGCCGGACGGTCCACAGGTCGCCGGCCCCGACACCGGGCCGAAGCCCGTCCGGATGTCTCCCGGCGACCGCTACGTCGGGATCCGGTTCCGGCCCGGCGCGGTGGGCGAGGTGTTCGGCGTGCCGGTCGAGGCCCTGCGTGACCTGCGGGTGCCGCTGGCCGAGCTGGGCGTGCTGCCGGAGCTGACGGTCGAGACCATGCAGGAGGCCCTGACCGTGCGGCTGCGTACGGCGCCCGGACCCGACCCCGCCGCGCCGGCGATCGCGGCGGCGCTGCGGACCGGGCGGAGCGTCGCGGAGGTGGCCCGGGACCTCGGGCTCGGCGAGCGGCAGCTCCACCGCAGATCGCTGCGGGCCTTCGGGTACGGCCCCAAGACGCTCCAGCGGATCGTCAGGTTCCAGCGGGCGCTGCGGCTGGCCCGGCGCGGGACGGCGCTGGCCGAGGTGGCCGTGGCCAGCGGATACGCCGACCAGGCGCACCTGGCCAACGAGGTCAGGCGGCTGGCCGGGGTCCCGCTGGGACGGCTTCTGAACCGGCGGTAGGGGCGCGGGCCCCGGTGGCCGGTCGGCGGGCCGGGCCCGGACGTCCGGCCCCGGCGTGGGACGGGTGTCCCCGGGCCGCGGGGGGTTCGCCGCCCACGGCCGTCTCATCCGTCTGATCGTCGAGGTGCCGTAGGCAGCCGGGTCAGCTCGATGCCGAAAAGGTCGCGGTAGGCGGCGAACGTCTCGGCGTCGGTGGTCAGGCGCCGTTCCCGGCGTCCGTCCGCCGAGGTCTCGATGAGCAGCCTGTCGCTCAGCGTGACGCGGCCCGTCTCGGTGAGCAGCGAGCAGACGAGCGACCGGGTGAAGTGCGACTTGGGCGAGGTCTGGTGCCACCAGCAGGCCGGCTCGAAGTCGGCCAGGGCACGCGGCCGCTGTTCGAGGCGGTATTCCAGCGAGCCGTTCTTGAACACGTCGAGGTCGCCGTCGCGGGCCTCGGCGACGCGGAAGGTGCCGCCGGGGTCGGACTGGTCGGTGCGCAGGTCGAGGCGGAGCGGGTGGTGGCTGAACGTGCCGAAGCCGACGTCGACGAGCCACGGGTCGGGGGCGTCGACCCGCAGCGCGAGGTGGTCGAAGGGCGGCCCGAGGGAGTCGTCGCCGACCGGCCGGGCCGACAGCAGGGTCACCTGGTAGCCCAGCGAGCGCAGCAGCGCGGCGAAGGCCCCGTTGACCTCGTAGCAGAAGCCGCCCCGGTGCCTGCCGACGACCTTCTCGACCAGTTCCCGCTCGTCGAGCACGACGGGTTCGCCGAGGTGAACGCTCAGGTTCTCGAACGGGACCGTCAGCAGGTGGCGCAGTTGCAGCTCGCGCAGTGACCGCGCGTCCGGGGCCGCGGGGCGGGCGGCGCCGATCCGCTTGAGATATCCGTCCATGGCCTGATTCACTCACATCGCGGACCGGCCGCGCCATCGGGCCCGATCACCACGGACCGGTCGCTGCCGGCCCGATCACCACGGACCGATCACCACGGACCGGTCGCTGCCGGCCCGACCGGCGTGGACCTGCCGCGCCGTCGGGCCCGGCGCGGGACCTACATCTCGACGGCCCCGCCGCTCACCCTGGTGCGCCCGTCGGCCTCGGCGATGGAGACCTTCAGCTCGCTGGGCTGTCCCATGTCGACGCCCTGGATGATCGTGAACTCGTCCGAGCCGGTCCCCAGGATCCGGAGGTAACCGCCGAAGGCGGCGGCCGCGGCGCCGGTGGCCGGGTCTTCGACGACGCCGCCGATCGGGAAGGGGTTGCGGGAGTGGAAGCGCTCGTCGCTCTCCCGCCAGAACAGGTTCACCGTCGTCCAGCCCTCGCGCGTCATGATCGAGCGCAGGCCCTCGAAGTCGTAGTCGAGGTCCGCGAGGCGTTCGCGTGATCCTGCGGCGAGCATGAGGTGGTCGTTCCCGCCGAAGGCGACGTGCGGCGGGAACGCCCTGTCCAGGTCGTCGCGGGACCAGCCCAGCACCGCGAGCGTCTCGTCCAGCACCGGCTCGGCCACCGGCCTGGACCGCGTGGGCACGCTGGTGAGCGTCGCGCGCAGCGTCTCGCCGTCGACGAGGGTGTCCACGGCGATCTCGCCCGCGTTGGTGCCGAAGACCAGTGGCCCGGTCCCGAGCCGCTCGGCCAGGGCCACCGAGGCGGCGATCGTGGCGTGGCCGCAGAAGGCCACCTCCGCCGTGGGCGCGAAGTAGCGGACGCGGAAGGCGCGGGCCTCGTCGTCGCGTCCGGTGATGAAGGCGGTCTCGGAGTAGCCGACCTCCGCGGCGATGGCCAGCATCTCGCTGTCGGACAGTCCCGCGGCGTCGAGGACGACGCCGGCGGGATTGCCCCCCTTGGGGTCGTGGGTGAAGGCGGTGTAGCGCAGGATCTCGATGTCGTCCGTCACATCTGCGAACATATCGGGCGCGATGCCGGCCCGGCCCTTCAGGCGGACGCGGGGACGGGCGCGTGCGGCGCCGTGTCCGGCGTCCGGGCGGGAGTCTTGGGCCCGCGACGGCCCCAGGGCATGGCCAGGGCCAGGATCGGCAGGAGCACGATGGAGCACTGGGCCCAGATCGAGTGGAGCTCCCACCAGGTATTGGTGTCGAACTGGGTCATGTAGAGGTAGCCGTATCCGGCCCAGAGGGAGACGCCGATGATGGCGGGCCAGGCGAAGCGGGTGGGGCGGGCCACCAGGAACGGCATGAACCACAGCAGGTACTGCGCGCCGAGGCGGGGGGTGGCGACCATGAAGGCGAGCAGCAGGGCGGTGGTGAGGTCGACCGGGTCGGCGCGCCGCCACAGGAAGGCGACCACCAGCAGCGTGATGTAGATCAGCCGCGTGCCGAACGTGGCGATCCCGGCGTCGAGCGTCCAGTCGCCGCCGACCAGGATCGCGCTGTAGCCCCACTCGCCGACGATCGGCCGGATGTCCTGGATCACGCGGATGACCTCGGGGATCTGGCTCAGCGAGGTGCCCGCGAAGACGGGCAGGGTGACCAGGAAGAAGACCGGGGCGACGCCGGTGGCGACGAACGCCACGGCCCGCGCGCGGAAGGTGGGCAGCAGCAGGAGCATGCCGGGGATCAGCCAGATCGGCCAGCTCTTGGCGCACAGGGCCAGGCCCATCAGCAGGCCGGCGAGCAGCGCCCGGCGGAGGGTCTCCTTCTCGCCGGGCTGCGGGGCGAGCGCCCGCCGCACCACGCCGACCGGGCCCAGGGCGTGCCGTACGGCGCCGCCGACGCCGAGGGTCGCGACGCTCCGCCGTACCAGCGCGGCCACGTCGGTCGTGAGGCCCGGCCGGTCGGGGCTGCCGGGGCCGCGGGCGACCACGAACGCGGCCACGCCGAAGACCAGCGCGACCGGCTCGACCTGGCCGTGGACGGAGGCGACGAGGATGGCCAGCGGGTTGCAGGCGTACTGGAAGGCGCGCAGCGAGGCGGTGGCGCCGCCGGCGAGCCTGCCGACCAGCGGGATCAGCGCGATGTCGGCCACCACGGTGACCAGCCGGCCGCCGATCTCCCACGGGATGCCCAGCCAGAGCAGCAGGCCGTACACGTAGGGGATGGTCGGCAGGAAGTGCCAGCCGCCCTCGCTGCCGAGCACGGGGTCCTCACGGTTCAGGATCGCCTCGCCCGCAGGTCTGAAGCTCTCCATGAAGTCGACCGGCTGCCAGGTGTCGATCGCCGAGGTGGTCATGATGAGCACCCGGAACCCGATCCCCACCGCGAGGATGGCCAGCAGGGAGGGCCGCCACCCCTTCCACTGCGCGACCAGAGCGAGCACGACACCTGAGACGAGGACGAGCCCCGTGAGAATTGCGTAATCCATGACGGGTAACAGACTGCCGGAAGCCACGGCCAACCACCCACCCGGTCGTCAAAACGAGACCAGTCTCTCAGCTTTCCTACCCTAGAGTAGTTGAAAAGTCGCATTCCGTGGTGAAAGGGGGTAGGACATGACAAGGACACCGGCGGACGGGCCCCGCCCGTCCGGCGGCCGGCTGGCCGCGATCTCACCGCGCGGGTGGACCGCCCTGGCGCTGGCCGCGCTCGGCGTGATCTTCATCGCCCAGAACCGCGACCGCGTCCGGATCCAGTGGCTGACGTTCAGCGTGACCTCGCCGCTGTGGACCGCGCTGCTGGCCGTGATGCTGGTCGGCGTGCTCATCGGCCTGCTGCTCCGCCGCCGGCCGTCAAAGCGGAGGTGAACGCCCTGCGGGTGTAGAGCAGCGCGGCCAGGGCCGTCACGGCGAGCAGGACGTAGCCGATCACGTAGGTGCCGGCGGCGGTGTAGACGACGCCCATGACCAGCGGCGGGAAGTAACCGCCCAGGCCGCCGGCCGCGCCCACCAGACCGGTCACGGTGCCCACCCTGGACGGCTCGACGAGCCTGGCGACCAGGGCGAACACGCCGCCGGTGCCGAGGCCGAGGAAGAAGGCCATCAGCACGAAGCAGCCGCCGGCGGGGATCTCCGCGGGCGGGTTGAAGGCCAGGACCAGCGCCATGACGGTGGTCCCCGCGAACGACACCAGCAGCACCCGCACCGGGCCGACCCGGTCGGACAGCACGCCGCCCAGCGGCCGGGCGGCGACGGCGGCGACCGAGAAGCCCGCGTCGCGCAGGCCGGCCCCGGTCTGCGAGAAGCCGTAGACGTTCTGCAGCAGGGTCGGCAGGTAGGTGGAGAAGGCGACGAACCCGCCGAAGGCGACGGCGTAGAGGAACGCGCACTGCCAGGTGGCCCTGAGCTTCACGGCCTCGCGCATGCGGGGCAGCGCCGGAGCGGTGGACGGCTTCCAGGCGGGCGAGTCGCGGCTGAACAGCAGCATGACGACGGCCATCACCGCCAGCGCGGCGGCCATCAGCAGGTGGGTCTGGATCCGGCCGACGGACTCGACCAGACGGGGGGTGAGGAACGCCGACAGCGCCGTGCCGCCCATGCCCGCGCCGAAGACGCCGGTGGCGAAGCCGCGGCGGGCGGGGGCGTACCAGGCGTTGACGAAGGGGATGCCCACCGCGAACGAGGTGCCCGCGACGCCGAGCAGGAAGCCCCACACCAGCAGCCATCCATAGGAGTCGACCCAGCCCACGAGGATGACGGGGACGATGCTGACGGCGCAGACGACCGCGAACATCAGCCGCCCGCCGAGCCTGTCGGCGAGCACCCCGACCGGGATCCGGCCGAGGGATCCGACCAGCACCGGGATCGCGACCAGCAGGGAGGTCTGGGTCGGCGACAGGCCGAGCTGCCTGCCGTAGCCCCCGGCGAGCGGGCCGATCAGGTTCCACGCCCAGAAGGTGATCGCGAACGCGGCCGTGGCGAGGACGAGGTTGGCCGTCTGTCCTTTGCGAAGTTCATCCGACATATATACCCCCGAACACCGCAAATATTAACTGTCTGTGATGAACTGGACACATGGCGTCCGATGTCGAGAATCTACTCCTCAGGACAGGCCGGTTCTTCAGAAGGGCACCGGCGAACGAAGATCCGCGAACGCTGTATCTGGTCGGGGGCCGCGAGGGCGACTCCTTCTACCGGGACCGCTGGAGCCACGACAAGGTGGTCCGCTCCACGCACGGGGTCAACTGCACCGGCTCGTGCTCGTGGAAGGTCTACGTCAAGGACGGGATCATCACCTGGGAGACCCAGCAGACCGACTATCCGAGCGTCGGCCCGGACCGTCCCGAGTACGAACCGCGCGGCTGCCCCCGGGGCGCGGCCTTCTCCTGGTACACCTACTCCCCCACCCGGGTCCGCTACCCCTACGCGCGCGGGGTGCTGGTGGAGATGTACCGGGAGGCCAGGCGCCGGGGCCTCGACCCGGTCGCCGCCTGGGCGGAGATCACCACCGACCCCGGCAGGCGGCGCGCCTACCAGGCCGTCCGGGGCAGGGGCGGGCTGGTCCGGATCGGCTGGCCCGAGGCGACCGAGATGATCGCCGCCGCGCACGTGCACACGATCAAGACCTACGGCCCGGACCGGGTGGCCGGGTTCTCCCCCATCCCCGCCATGTCGATCCTCTCCCACGCGGCCGGCTCGCGGTTCGTCTCGCTGATCGGCGGGGCCATGCTGTCGTTCTACGACTGGTACGCCGACCTGCCCGTCGCCTCCCCGCAGGTCTTCGGCGACCAGACCGACGTGCCGGAGTCGGCCGACTGGTGGGACGCCGCCTACCTGGTGCTGTGGGGCGCGAACGTGCCGGTCACCAGGACCCCGGACGCGCACTACATGGCCGAGGCCCGCTACCGGGGCCAGAAGGTCGTCGTGGTCTCGCCCGACTACAACGACGCGGCGAAGTTCGCCGACGAATGGCTGGCGATCCGGCCGGGCACCGACGGCGCGCTGGCCATGGCGATGGGCCACGTGATCCTCAGGGAGTTCTTCGTCGAGCGGCAGGTGCCGTACTTCACCGGCTACGTCAAGCGCTTCACCGACCTGCCCTTCCTGGTCAGGCTCCGCGAGCGCGACGGCGCCCACGTGCCGGACAAGTTCCTCACCGCCGCCGACCTGGGCGACACCGGCGAGGGCGCGCGCTGGAAGACGGTCCTGATGGGTGCCGACGGCCGGCCGACCGTGCCCAACGGCTCGCTCGGCTTCCGCTGGACCGACTCCGGCAAGGGCCGCTGGAATCTCCACCTGGACGTCGACCCGCTGCTGACCCTGTACGGCGGGCAGGCGGTGGCGGTCGACCTGCCCCGCTTCGACGGCGGGACGGGCGGCGTGCGCCGGGGCGTGCCGGTGCGGCGGGTGGGCGAGCACCTGGTGACCACGGTCTTCGACCTCATGCTCGCCCAGTACGGCGTGGCCAGGGACGGCCTGCCCGGCACGTGGCCCGGCGGCTACGACGACCCGGCCGGGCCGTACACCCCCGCCTGGCAGGAGCCGATCACCTCGGTCCCGGCGGGCCGGGCGGTGCGGATCGCCCGGGAGACGGCGGAGACGGCGGCGAAGACCGAGGGCCGCTTCATGATCGTGCTGGGCGCGGGCACCACGCAGTGGTTCCACGGCGACACGATCTACCGGGCGTTCCTGTCGCTGCTGCTGCTCACCGGCTGCCAGGGCGTCAACGGCGGCGGCTGGGCGCACTACGTCGGCCAGGAGAAGTGCCGGCCGCTGGCCGGCTGGGCGCAGCTCGCGGGCGGGCTCGACTGGTCCCGGCCGCCGAGGCAGGTGCCGGGCACGCCGTACTGGTACCTGCACACCGACCAGTGGCGCTACGACCGCTTCGACGCCGGGGAGCTGTGCTCGCCGCTGGGGCCGGGCGAGTTCGCCGGCCTGCACACCGCCGACCTGGTGGCGCAGGCGGTGCGCAACGGCTGGATGCCGATGGCGCCCGCCTTCGACCGCAACCCGCTGGAGCTGGGCGAGGCCGAGGACCCGGTGGAGTTCACCCGCCGGGAACTGCGGGAGGGCAGGCTGAGGTTCGCGGCCGAGAGCCCGGACGATCCGCGCAACTGGCCGAGGGTGCTCACGGTGTGGCGCTCGAACCTGCTCGGCTCCTCGGCCAAGGGCAACGAATACTTCCTGCACCACCTGCTGGGCACCGGCTCCAACCTGCCGGCCCCCGACCCGGACGCCCCGCACGGCAAGCTCGACCTGCTGCTGTCGCTGGACTTCCGCATGACGTCCACGACGCTGTTCTCCGACATCGTCCTGCCAGCCGCGACCTGGTACGAGAAGCACGACCTGTCATCGACCGACATGCACCCGTTCGTGCACGCCTTCAACCCGGCGATCGACCCGCCCTGGGAGACGAAGACCGACTTCGACGCCTTCCACGCCATCGCGGCCCGCTTCTCGGAACTGGCCGCCGAGCATCTGGGGGTGCGCCGGGACGTGGTGGTCGTCACCCCCCAGCACGACACGCCGGGAGAGACCGCGCAGCCCGGCGGCCGCCCGCCGGACGGGCCGGTCGTGCCGGACCTGGCCGTGGTGGAGCGCGACTACGGCGCCGTCGCGGCGAAGATGGCCGCGCTCGGACCGCTCACCGAGAAGCTGGGGCTGCCGGTCAAGGGGGTGGTCTTCAGGCCCGACGCCGAGGTGGCCTGGCTCGGGCGGAGCAACGGGCTGGCCCGCGACGGGGTCGCCCAGGGACGCCCGCTGCTGGACACCGGGGCCAGGGCGTGCGAGGCGGTCCTGGCGCTGTCGGGCGTCAGCAACGGCCGGCTGGCGGCGCAGGGCTTCGCCCAGCTGTCGGAGCGGACCGGGACCGACCTGTCGGGGCTGGCCCACGACGGCCACCGGATCGTCTTCTCCGACACCCAGGCCCGGCCGGTCCACGTCGCCTCCAGCCCGGAGTGGTCGGGCAAGGAGGCGCACAACCGGCGCTACTCGCCCTTCACCATCAACGTCGAGCACGGCAAGCCCTGGCACACGCTCACCGGGCGCATGCACTTCTTCCTCGACCACGACTGGATGCACGAGTACGGCGAGGCCCTGCCGGTCTACCGACCGCCGCTGGACATCGTGGCGCTGTTCGGCGAGGACGAGCAGGTGCGGGACGGGATCGTGGTCCGCTACCTCACCCCGCACTCCAAGTGGTCGATCCACTCCGAGTATCAGGACAACCTGCTCATGCTGACCCTCTCGCGGGGCGGTCCGACGATCTGGATGTCGGTCGAGGACGCCGCGGCGGCCGGGGTGGCCGACAACGACTGGGTCGAGGCGGCCAACCGCAACGGCGTGGTCGTGGCCAGGGCGGTCGTGTCGCACCGGATGCCGGCCGGGACCGTGTACATGTACCACGTGCAGGAGCGCGTGGTGGACGTGCCGCTCTCGGAGCGGACGGGCCGCCGCGGCGGCATCCACAACTCGCTGACCCGGGTGCTGATCAAACCGACGCACATGATCGGCGCGTACGGGCAGCTCTCGTACGCCTTCAACTACCTCGGTCCCACCGGCAACCAGCGCGACGAGATCACCGTCATCCGCCGCCGCTCGCAGGAGGTCGACTACTGATGCGTGTCATGGCCCAGATCGCCATGGTGATGAACCTCGACAAGTGCATCGGGTGCCACACCTGCTCGGTCACCTGCAAGCAGACGTGGACCAACCGGAGCGGCGTGGAGTACGTCTGGTTCAACAACGTCGAGACGAGACCGGGGCTGGGCTACCCGCGCCGCTACCAGGACCAGGAGAAGTGGCGGGGCGGCTGGGAGCTCGACCGCAAGGGGCGGCTGACGCTCAAGTCCGGCGGCCGGCTGCGCAGGCTGCTGAGCATCTTCGCCAATCCGATCATGCCGTCCATCCAGGACTACTACGAGCCCTGGACCTACGACTACGAGAACCTGACCTCGGCGCCGCTGTCGGCCGACACCCCGGTGGCCCCGCCGCGCTCGCTGATCAGCAACGAGCCGATGGCCGTGCGGTGGGGCGCGAACTGGGACGACGACCTCGGCGGCGGTCCCGCGCTGGCGGCCCGGGACCCGGTGGTGGAGCGGATCGGCGACCGGGTGCGGCTCGACTTCGAGCGGGCCTTCATGTTCTACCTCCCCCGGATCTGCGAGCACTGCATCAACCCGGCGTGCGTCGCGGCCTGCCCCTCGGGGGCGTTGTACAAGCGCACGGAGGACGGGATCGTCCTGGTGGACCAGGACCGGTGCCGGGGCTGGCGGATGTGCGTCACCGGATGCCCGTACAAGAAGGTCTACTTCAACCACCGGACCGGCAAGGCCGAGAAGTGCACGTTCTGCTATCCCCGGGTGGAGGTCGGGCTGCCGACGGTCTGCTCGGAGACGTGCGTGGGGCGGCTCCGCTATCTCGGGGTGCTCCTCTACGACGCCGACAAGGTCACCGCGGCCGCCTCCGTGCCCGACGACCGGGACCTGTACGAGGCGCAGCTGTCGCTGTTCCTCGACCCCCGGGATCCGGCGGTGGCCGAGGCCGCGACGCGCTCGGGCATCCCCGACGACTGGCTGGAGGCCGCCAGGAGGTCCCCGATCCACGACCTGATCATGAAGTACCGGATCGCGCTGCCGCTGCATCCGGAGTTCCGCACGATGCCGATGGTCTGGTACGTGCCGCCGCTGTCGCCCGTGGTCGACGCGCTGGCCGGCAGCGGGCACGACGGCGAGGACGCCGGCAACCTGTTCGGCGCGATCGAGACTCTGCGCATCCCCGTGGAGTATCTCGCCGAGCTCTTCACCGCCGGGGACCCGGCGCCGGTGACGGCCTCGCTGCGGCGGCTGGCCGCGATGCGCTCCCACATGCGCCGGATCAACCTCGGCGAGGAGCCCGACCCGTCGATCGGCGCGCGCGCCGGACTGACCGGCGAGGACATCGACGGCATGTACCGGCTGCTGGCCCTGGCCAGGTACGAAGACCGTTACGTGATCCCGACGGCCTACGCCACCCGGCCCGGGTCGGTCGAGGAGATCGGCTGCAGCCTCGACTACGAGGGCGGCCCCGGCATGACGGGCCCGTTCGGCGAGACCTCCGGGCAGCCGGTGCCGGTGTCGGTCGAGAGCTTCCACTCGCTCAGGCAGCGCCAGACGAGCGAGGAGGTCACCCACGAGCGCGTCAACCTCCTCAACTGGGACGGCAAGGGCGTCCCCGAGGGCATGTTCCCCAAGAGGGAGGACCGATGAGCGGCCACCCGGCCGGCCACGGAGCGGACCGCGTGGTGTGGCAGGCCGCCGCGCACCTGCTCGCCTACCCGGACGAGGACTTCTGGGCGCGGCTGCCGCTGGTCCGCCAGGCGGCGGGCGCCCGCTTCGGACCGTTCCTGGACCACCTCGCACGGGTGGACCGGGGCGCGCTGGCCGCGCACTACGTGGAGACCTTCGACTTCAGGCGCCGCTGCTGTCTCTACCTGACCTACTACGTCGACGGGGACACCCGGCGGCGGGGCGAGTCGCTGGCGGCGCTGAAGGTCCGTTACCGGGCCGGCGGGTGGGAGCTGTGCGGCGACGAGCTGCCCGACTACCTGCCCGTGGTGCTGGAGTTCGCCGCGCTCGCCCCGGACGGGGCCGCGATCCTGCGGGACAACCGGGCCGGGCTGGAGCTGCTCCGGCTGGCGCTGCGCGAGTGCGCCTCGCCGTACGGGTCGGTGATCGACGCCGTGTGCGCCACGCTCCCGCCGCTCAGCGGCGCCGAGCGGGCGCTGGTGGCCCGGCTGGCCGGCCAGGGGCCGCCGGCGGAGTCCGTGGGGGTCGACAGGTGAGCGGGCCCGCGAGGCGCGTGGGGCCGGCGGGCACACCGGGGAGGGGGCGCGGGTGAGCTGGACGGAGATCGCATTCTGGGTGGTGGCGCCGTATCTGACGCTGGTGCTCCTGGTCGGCGGGCTGATCTGGCGCCACCGCTACGACAGGTTCGGCTGGACCACCCGCTCCTCGGAGCTGTACGAGAGCCGGCTGCTGCGGATCGGCAGCCCGCTGTTCCACTTCGGGCTGCTGTTCGTGATCATCGGCCACGTGTTCGGGCTGGTGATCCCGGAGAGCTGGACCAGCGCGGCGGGGCTGAGCGAGGCGGCCTACCACGCGGCCGCGCTGGCCGTGGGGGGCGTCGCGGGGTTCTGCACGCTGGCCGGGATCGCCCTGCTGATCTACCGCCGCCGCACCACCGGACCGGTCTTCATGGCCACCACGAAGAACGACAAGATGATGTACGTCGTGCTGGTCGCCGCGCTGCTCGCCGGGCTGATGACCACGCTGCTCAGCGCCGCCTTCCAGGCCCACGACTACCGCCGGACGGTCTCCCCGTGGTTCCGCGGGATCTTCTACCTGCAGCCCGACGCCGCGGCCATGGTCCGCGCCCCGTGGACCTTCAAACTGCACACGCTGGTCGGCATGCTGCTGATCGCGCTGTTCCCCTTCACCCGCCTGGTCCACGCCTTCGCCGCCCCGGTGGGCTACCTGTTCCGCCCCTATGTGGTCTACCGCAGCCGCGCCGCGACCGACCGCCAGGCCGTGCGGGCCCCTCGACCGGGATGGGACCGGTGAGCGAGGAGGGACCGGCGCATGGTCCTGGCGGCCGGGGGCGGAACGCCCGCGGCGACGTCCGGGGGCGTGCGCTCAGCAGCTCAGGTTGCCGCCGGGGGTGGTGCCGAGGATCTGGACGAACCGCTGGTAGGCGTTGATCCGGCTCTGCACCTGCGCGGGGTTCCTGCCGTTGCACTCCAGGGCGCCGTTGATGCTGCGGATCGTCTCGCCGAAGCCGGCGCCGTTGACCATCGCGTTGTGCGGCGTCATCGTGCCGGGGCCGTTCTGGGTCATCCAGTACCAGATACCGGTCTTCCAGGCCACCGCCGGGTCGTTCTGCACCAGGTTGGGGTTGCGGAGCAGGTCGATGCCGAGCGCGTCGCCCGCCGCCTTGTAGTTGAAGTTCCAGCTCAGCTGGATCGGACCGCGCCCGTAGTAGGCCGCCTGGCCGGCGGGGCAGCCGTAGGGCTGGCTCGCGTCGCAGTAGTGCGGATAGTTCGCGGTGTTCTGCTCGACGATGTGGACCAGGCCGCCGGTCTCGTGGTTGACGTTGGCCAGGAAGGCCGCCGCCTCCTGCTTCTTGACGGTGTCGCTGCCCGTCCTCGCGAAGCCGGGGTAGGCGTTCAGCGCCGTGACCAGGCCGTTGTAGGTGTAGAAGGGGTTGCGGCTCGGGAACATCTGGTCGAACTGCGCCTGGCTCACCACGAAGCCCGAGGAGGGCGGGTCGGTCGGTGGCGTGGTGGGACCGCAGGGGTGCGGCTCCCAGTACCACGTGCTGATGACCGGGTCGTAGCCGGGATTGTCGTGCTCGGCCCGGTAGAACTTGCCGTCGGTGTACTTGACGATGTCACCGGTGACGTACGGCCGTCCGGCCACCCAGTTCGGGTAGGAGCAGCCCGGTCCGGAGGTGGGCGTCGGGGTGGGGGTGGTGCCGCCGCACGTCCCCTGGTCCGCCCAGACGTCGGCGGTGCCCGGGACCTCGTTCTGGGTCCACCACTTCGCCGACCAGTTGTGACCGTTGTGGGAGGCGACGGCGCCGCCGGTGTAAACGGCCCCGGAGTTCCACGGGGTGGCGCAGCTCGCGGCGGAGGCGGAGGACATCGGCACGACGACCGCGAGCACGCCCGCGACCGCCAGTGCGGCCAGTGCCGCCATGATGCGGTTTCTCGACATTCGATCACTCCTTCACGCGGTGGGGGCCGCGCAGGTGGAAGGTGACCTCGCCGCCGGGAGTCCGTCTCTCCCGGCGGCGAGGGGCTCTCAGCCCAGGCCGTTGAGGTAGGCCCGGTGGCTGCGGGAGAACTCGAAGGAGTTGTACTTGTCCCAGTTGATCGACCAGGTCATCAGGCCGCGCAGGTTCGGGTAGACGCCGCGCGGCTTGTACGGCCCGCAGTTGGTGCCCTTGGCCAGGCAGTCGAAGGCCTTCTGGACCTCGGCCACCGTGGTGAAGCCGTTGCCCGCGTAGGCCGCAGCGGGCAGGCCGATGGCGACCTGCTCCGGGCGCAGGGCGGGGAAGACGTTGCCGGGGTTGCCGGCGATCGGGAAGCCCGCCAGGAGCATGTCGGTCATGGCCACGTGGAAGTCGTGGGTGCCCATGGTGTGGTACTGGTTGTCGAGCCCGGTGATCGGCCCGGAGTTGTAGTCCTGGACGTGCAGCAGGGTCAGGTCGTCCCGCATCGCGTGGATGACGGGGAGGTAGGACCCGGCCCGCTGGTCGGCCGAGCCGTTCGCGCCGGGGCCGTAGAACTGGTAGCCGAGCTGGACGAAGAAGGTCTCCGGGGCCATGGTCAGCACGAACTTGGCCCCGTATCTGGCCTTGAGGGTCTTCAGCGCCGAGATCAGGTTGACGATGACCGGGGTGGTCGGGGCGGCGAGGTTGGTGTCGCCCGGGTTGAGGTAGAGCGAGTGGCCCTCGAAGTCGATGTCCAGCCCGTCGAGGCCGTACCTGTCGATGATGGCGCTCACCGACTGGACGAACTTGTCACGCGCGGCCGTGGTGGTGAGCTGGACCTGGCCGTTCTGGCCGCCGATCGAGATCAGCACCTTCTTGCCGAGTGCCTGCTTGGCCCGGATCCCGGCGATGAAGTCGGCCTCCGGCTCGACGCCGGGGCACTCGGCGGCCGGGCACTGCTGGAAGCGGATGTCGCCGGAGGTCACCGAGGTCGGCTCGCCGAAGGCGAGGTTGATGATGTCCCACTCGTTCGGCACGTCGGCCATCCGGATGTAGCCGGAGCCGTTGGCGAACGAGGCGTGCAGGTAGCCGACCAGCACCCGCCTGGGCAGGTCGCCCGAGCCGCCGCCGACCGTGGCGGAGACCTGGCCGGACCTGGCCGACTCGCCCGCCGGGTTGTGGGCGCTCACCTGGTAGGTGTGGACGCCCGCGCCGGGGCGGTCGGTGTAGGTGGTGGTGGCCGGCGAGCCGACCTTGGCGCCGTCGCGGTAGACGTTGTAGCCGGTCGCGTTCGAGGAGGCGCTCCAGCGCAGCGTGACGTCCGCGCCGCTGACCGTGGCGGTCAGCCCGGCCGGGGTGGCCGGGGGCGGCGGGGTGTCGTTGCCGACCGTCACCGAGACCTGGTTGGACCTGGCCGACTCGCCCGCCGCGTTGACGGCGCTCACCTGGTAGGTGTAGCTGCCCGGACCGGGGTTCTCGGCGTGGGTCGTGCCGGTGACCGTGGCGACCTTGGCGCCGTCGCGGTAGACGTTGTAGCCGGTCGCCCCGGCGGAGGCGGTCCAGTTCAGGGTGGCGGTGGTGACGTTGCCCGTGCCGGTCAGGCCGGTGGGCGCCGCGGGGGGCTGTCCCTGGCCGGGCGGGCCGTCCAGGACGACGTCGTCGGCCTGGTAGGCGCCCTGGCCGTACCAGCCGTTGACGTGGATCGTCACCGACGTGGTCGCGGCGCCCGTGGTGAACGCCCTGCTCAGCTGGGAGTAGGCCGACGGCGACGACGTCCACGTGCTCTGGTCCGTCGTCCCGGTGCCGCTCACCCCCAGGAACACGTAACCGCCCCGCACCCACGCCGACAGCGAGTACGACGAGGACGGCTTCACGCTCACCGTCTGCTGACAGCGCGCGGTGTCACTGCCGGCCGGCGTCGCCTGCAGCGCCTTCGACCCGCCGTGCACCGGTGACGACACCGCCGTGGCACCCGAGGACGCCGAACACGTCCACCCCGCCAGGTCGCTCTCGAATCCCGGATTCGACGCGATGTTGGCGGCGTGGGCGGGCGACGCGGCGAGCATCGTCCCGCTCAACGCCAGTACGGCCGCCGCCGCGAGTTTCCTGAGGTTCAACCGAAGATTCATGACCTGCCTCGTGAGGCTGAGTAGGGGTGTCACGGTGGCGGGGCCCGCACCCCGGTCACGGGGTGC